>CAZDBC010000428.1:0-3508 GCA_964503295.1 uncultured Kiloniellaceae bacterium
CCCCTTGAAACCAAGGCTGTTGTACTCCTTCTCGACCTCATCCTTCTCCGGCTTCCACTCCACGCCAAAGGGCGGGTTCGCCAGCATGTAGTGGAACTTCTTGTCCGGATGGCCGTCGAAGGTCTTGCCGTCGCCCAGCGTGTCGCCGAAGGCGATATTGTCGACGGGCTCGTCCTTGATCAGCATGTCCGAGCAGCAGATCGCCCAGGACTCTTCATTGTACTCCTGGCCGAAGAGCTCCAAGTGGGCGTCCGGATTGTGCCTGTCCCTCGTGATGTACTCTTCGGAGACGGAGAGCATGCCGCCGGTACCGCAGGTCGGGTCGTAGATCGTCCGCACGATATTCGGCGTGTAGACGTCCTCATCCTCTGTGTAGAGAAGATGCGCCATGAGACGGATGACCTCACGCGGGGTGAAGTGGTCACCAGCCTCCTCGTTGGCCTGTTCGTTGAACTTGCGGACGAGCTCTTCGAAGACATAGCCCATCTGCATATTGTCGACCCGCTTGGGGTGCAGATCGACGCCGGCGAACTCCCTGACGATCAGGAATAGCCGGTTGGCGTTGTCGAGTTTCTCGATCTCTTTCTCGAACTCGAACTTGTCGAAGATCTCTTGCGCCTTGGGCGAAAAGCTCTTGATGTAGGCGACGAGGTTGCGACCGATATTGTCGGGATCCCCGAGCAGCTTGGCGAAGGTGAAGGGGCTCACATTGTAGAGAGGCTGGCTCCGGTCCTTCGCCGCAATCTTGGCCAGCTTGCCATGGATGGCGCGGTCCGGCAGGCCCTGCGCCTTCAGCTTCTCGTACTCCTTGAGCACGGCGTCCTTGGTGGGTTCAAGGACGCAGTCGAGGCGCCGGAGGACGGTCATCGGCAGCATGACACGCCGATACTGGGGCGGCCGGTAGGGGCCACGCAGCTTGTTCGCGATCCCAAAGATGAAATTGATGAGATCTTGCTGGATGGCTGTCATTCGGCGTTCTTCCCGTCTTCGTCCTGAATTGTGCTGCCCTTGGTGAGCTTCTCGATCTCGTCCCTCCGGAAGCGCCAGGCGCCACCGACCTTGAAGCCCGGGAGCTTGCCCTCTGCCGCAAGACGGTAAGCCGTTTTCTCATTGATCTTGAGATACTCGGCGACCTCTCGGATGGTCAGGATGTCATTGCTCATCGGCGCAAAAGTCCCCTCCCGGAGCGATTCCGAGAAAATAGTGGAAGATTGAGGAACTCACAAGCCGAGTTCGCCGCGGGCTTGGGGGAAAGGAACAGGGGCAGGGCGGCGGACGCGGGACAGTCCTTTAGTGCCCCAGAAGTCGGGGTAGTGCCTGAGGGCGGTGATGACGGCCGTAGCCAGCCAGCCGTCATCACCTCGGAGAGTCAGGCGCCGCCCGGCTGAGCCTGGCGAGGGTCGGAGGTGCTGGAGCGGATAATCGACTGCTCGTATTCCTCGACGTCGGACAGGCGATAGACCACCCGGCCGCCCACCTTGAGGAATTTCGGTCCCTCACCGGTCCAACGCCACCGCTCAAGTGTGCGATGGCTGATCCCCCAGCGCACCGCCAGTTCAAGTTGGTTCATGCATGTCGCCTTCATTTTCGTAGCCTTTCGTTCTGGCAAGTTTGACTGCGACACGACGAAGGCGTGGGCGGAAAACACTATCAAGGTAATACTGGCCGGAGCACCAAACGCCGGGCGGGAGTGGCGTCTGCTCGTGACGAGCGAAGTGCTGCGGGGGCGAAGATCCACCAAAGAATACGAAGGCGTGCTGGCGCGATGTGGGGCATACTTTGAGCGAGTTTGTCGAAGAGTCCTCTCCCTCCAAGATTTACGAAGCAATTCGCCACGATTCTCCTGGATTAACTCGTGAGCGCTATTCTTTGCACAAACCAGTCAGGTTGTTGCGCAAGGGCGAGCAGGGCTACGTGAAATGTCGGCATGACCGCTCGTAGCCCGCCACCTTTTCGAACAGCGTAAGGCTGCGCATACGGCGAAATGCGAAGGAATGGGCGGGAGTGGGCGATCAGCCTTTCCGCCGGATCGTGCCGGACAGCTCCGTCGCCGCTGCCAGGGTGTTCGAGATCGTGCCATACTTGAGGATGTTGCGATGCAGCAGGTCGATCCGGCGGTCGTCTTCCTGCGTGTCCACGATGATTTCGTAGTCGATCCGCACCATTCTCGGCGGGCTGTCCTGACGCTGCCCGTGCAGCGAGACCTCGATGCCATGCAAGTCGAACTCCAGCATCGGCACGACACGTTCGGCGCCCTTGAGCATGCAGGCCGCAAGGCTGGCCAGCAGCATCTCGGCAGGATTGAAGGCGTCGGAGCGGCCCTCTATGTCGGTGTCCAGAACGACCCGCGCCGCCTTGGTCGTCGCCTCGGAGCCGTGACTGTCGATGCGGCGGGCAGAGACGTGGTATTCTAACATGTCGCGATCCTTTCAGGCGGCCGGTTCGGTTCCGGGCACCAGATACTCCGGTGCCTGATCGGCGGGCATGGTCGCCAGCTCGGCATCCGTCAGCCGGGCATAGATCTCGATCAGCGTGCCGTCCGGGTCGGTCAGCCACAACTCGTGCAGCGGCGTCCCCTTCCACGTGGTGCGCGGCGGCTTCTCGACAGGTGCCCCGAAGGCAACGGCGCGGTGGTAAGCGTCGATCACGGCGGCCTTGTCCGGCAGCGCCACGCCAAGGTGGTAGAGCGTGTCGTGGTGCAAGTCCTTGCCGTCGGCGACCACCAGCACGAAGTTCAGACCAAGGTCGGGTCGGATGAAGGTCGCATAGCGGTGCGTCCATTCCTTGGGCCAGATGTTCAGGAGCCAGCCATAGAACCGCGTGCTGGCCGCCAGATCGCGCACCCGGATGCTGGCGTGGAATTCGGTGGCTGCGGGCCCGTCCGGCAGGTTCAGCAGTTGCGCCAGAACCTCGATCCTGCCCTTGATCTGGTCGCGCGCCGCGCGGAAGGCTGCGATGTCGCCTGCGGCCGACGGGTCACTGAGCGGCCAGTGCAGGCGCTTCACCGGGCCGGGCACGAAGGGGCAGACCTCCTCGGCGCAGAGCGTCACGATCAGGTCGGCGGTTTCGGGCGAGACCTCGGTCAGCGGCTTTGATCGATGGTCCGAGATGTCGATGCCGATCTCGGACAGGGCGTCCACCGCGAGCGGATTGAGACTGCCGGGCTCTGAGCCTGCGCTGGCGACTTCGATCTCGGCCGGCAGCATCGCGCGGGCCAGCCCTTCGGCCATCTGGCTGCGGGCGGAATTGGCGACGCAGAGGAACAGGATACGCATGGCTCAGGTCTCACTTTCATTGAGCGGCGCCACCAGCACAGGGCGGCGCGCGATTTCGCACAGATTGGCGGCGGTCGAGCCGATCACCGTGCTCTCCACCCAGCCCTGGCCATGCTTTCCGACGACGATCAGATCGGCGTCCCGCTCGGCAGCAGCCATGGCGATTTCCTCGGAGGGCTTGCCCTCGGCCAAGTGAACCTCGGCCTTGCCACCGGCGGCGATGATCTCATGGG
>CAZDBC010000429.1:0-3496 GCA_964503295.1 uncultured Kiloniellaceae bacterium
CGAGGACATGGAAGGGCCGGGGCAGATCATGGCGCTGTCCCGCCACCGTGACGAAGCCCTCCTGCATCGCCTGCAGCAGCGCCGACTGCGTGCGCGGGCTGGCGCGGTTGATCTCGTCGGCCATCACGAGCTGTCCGAAGACCGGACCGGGAATGAAGCGGAAGGCACGGCGGCCGCCTTCGCCTTCCTCCAGCACGTCAGAGCCCAGAATGTCGGCCGGCATGAGGTCGGGCGTGCACTGCACGCGCTTGTCTTCCAGCCCGAGCACCTGGCCCAGCGTCTCCACCAGGCGCGTCTTGGCGAGGCCGGGCACGCCGATCAACAGGGCATGCCCGCCGCACAGCAGCGTGATCAGGGTTTGATCGATCACGGCTTCCTGGCCGAAGATGACCCGGCCGATCGACTCGCGCACGGCATGAAGTTGCTGACCGAGTGTCTCGATCTCGGCTTCGAGGTTGACGAGCGGTTGCGCGTCCTGATTGGCGGTCGAGTTCAAGCTCACGCGTCCGGACTCCTCGGCGGTTTGCTACCTGCGCCCTGGCCGCCGCGATCGACGGCGTCGGATAAAGACTCGGCCTCGTCCGACCGCATCCAACGGTAAGGATAGGTGCTTGAATGGCGTCTGACCAGATAAGAACCAGTAAAGACTCGAACAGTTGCGAAAGCTTCGACATCCGTATCGCGCGGGATGGCACTTGGTATCACGAAGGATCGCCGATCGGACGCAAGCGTCTGGTCAAACTGTTCGCGAGCGTTCTGCGGCGCGACGAGGCCGGCGATTACTGGCTGCAAACCCCCGTCGAGAAAGGTCGAATCGAGGTCGAGGACGCACCCTTCACGGTCGTTGAGCTGGTCGCCGAAGGCGACGGCGAGACGCAGGTTCTGCGCTTTCGCACCAATCTCGACGACTGGGTCGAAGCCGGTGCCGATCACCCGATCCGGGTCGAGACTGCCGACAACGGCGAGCCGAGACCCTATATAGTCGTACGGGACCGACTCGAGGCGCTGATCGCGCGCTCAGTGTTCTACCAGTTGGTCGACCTGGCGGCGCCGGGCAGGGATCCGGCGAGTGGGAAGGAGACGCTCGGCGTATGGAGCAAGGGGCAGTACTTTCCGCTGGGCCCGGCGCCCTGACGCCGGAAGAACTCGCGCGTCGTCTGGCCGCGGCCGGTCCGCCGGGGCGGCGGCGCGCCCCGCGCGGCTTCGCCGAGGTGGCCGGCGGAACGCTGGGTTTCGCGCCGGCGACTGGTGGGCGGCGCGGCGACCACGACCTCAATCCCGAGTTCGGCGCACCCGCGGGCAAGTTGGTTCCCGCGGCCGTCCTGGTGCCCGTGGTGACGCACGATCACGGTCTCACTGTGCTCTTGACCCGGCGCAGCGATCACCTGAACGACCATGCCGGCCAGATCTCCTTTCCCGGCGGGCGCATCGACGCGGCCGACCCCGGCCCGCGGGCGGCGGCCCTGCGCGAGACCGCCGAGGAGGTCGGGCTGGGGCGCGAGCGGATCGAGCTGCTCGGCGAGCTCGACACCTACGTGACGCGCACCGGCTTCGAGGTCACGCCGCTGGTCGGGCTGGTGCGCCCGCCGTTCGAGGTGCGGCCGGACCCATTCGAGGTCGCCGAGATCTTCGAGGTGCCGCTCGCCTTCTTCCTTGCGCCGGGCAGCCGCCGGGTCGAAAGCCGCGTCTACAAGGGGCAGCGCCGCCACTTCTTCGTCTATCCCTACAGGCACTACTACATCTGGGGCGCGACCGCCGGGATGCTCTCCAACCTGGTCGAGATTCTGGGCGGCGGTGCCGCGCCGTGGGAGGGTTAGCGGCGGTGCTGCGCGCCTTTCTGCTCATCGTGCTGCCGGTCATCCTGCCGTTCGTCGTCTATGCGATCTATGTGGTGCTGGCCCGGCGCAAGGCTTCGCTGGCGGCACAGGGCCGGCTGCCCGGCTGGCAGGATGCGCCCTGGGGCAAGATGGTCATTGCCGCCGGCCTGCTGCTCGCCGCGACGCTGCTGACCGTGCGCTTCCTGGATCCGGTGACGACCGGAGACTACCACCCGCCGCGCCTGATCGACGGCCGGATCGAGCCCGGATACAGCGAGCCGTGACGGCGCCGCGGCGGATCGCGCTGCAGCCCTGGATGCACGCGGCCGAGACGCGCGCGGTGATCGCCGCCCTCGCGGACGGCGACGAGGACGGCAACGCGGTCCGCTTCGTCGGCGGCTGCCTGCGCGACGCGCTGGCCGGCCGGCCGGTCAAGGACGTCGATCTCGCAACGCCGCTCCATCCCGACGAGGTGATGCGCCGCTTGCAGGCGTCCGGCATCAAGGTGCTGACCTACGGCCTGTCGCACGGAACCGTCACCGCCGTCCTGAACCACCAAGCCTTCGAGATCACGACGCTGCGCGAGGACGTGGAGACCGACGGCCGCCGGGCCACGGTTCGCTTCACCGACGACTGGACGGCGGATGCCGCGCGCCGCGACTTCACCTTCAACGCGATGAGCTGTACGCCCGACGGGGTTTTTTTCGATCCCTTCGACGGCCTCGCAGACCTGGAGGCGGGCCGGGTGCGCTTCGTCGGCGATGCGCGCGAACGCATTCGAGAGGACTATCTGCGCCTTCTGCGCTTCTTTCGCTTCATGGCCGAGTTCGGCAAGGGACCGCCCGATCCGGACGGACTGGCCGCGGCGCGCGAACTGGCCCCGGGCCTGACCCGCTTGTCGGGCGAGCGCCTGCGCGCGGAACTGCTTCGCCTGCTGGATGCTGCCGATCCGCTGGCGACCTTGAGTCTCATGGTCGAGGAACGGATCCTGGACGCCGTGCTCCCGGAGGCCGAGAATGTTGCCGCGCTCGCCCGTCTTCTCGGCTTCGAGCGCGCGCTGCCCGGCCTGTTGGAGCCGGATCCGCTGCGCCGCTTCGCGGTGCTGCTTGACCCCTCGGCCGGGCCCGAACGGCTGGGCGACATCGCGGAACGGCTGCGCTTCTCGGCTGCCGAGCGCGACCGCCTGCTGGCCGCCGCGCGGCGCCCGCCGCTCGAGCCGGCCGGCTTCGATCCGGACCGCGCCGAGGCGCGCCGCGCGCTGCGCCGCGCGCTCCACGACGACGGCCGCACGGCCCTGCGCGAGCGGATCGTGGTCGCGGCCAGCCGCGACGTGGCCGACACGGACGCACTGCGGCGCCTGTTGGTCGCCATCGACCGTCTCGAACTGCCGCCGTTTCCGTTGCAGGGGCGGGACCTCCTGGCGCGCGGAGTCCCCCCGGGTCCGGCCGTCGGCCGGCTGCTGCGCGACCTCGAGGACTGGTGGCTGGGGGTCGAGCCGACGCCGGACCGGGCGGCCTGCCTCGGCGAGCTGGAGCGGCGTCTGACCGATAGCGCGCCGGCCGGTTCGAACGCCGACCGGCTCGGATCCTAGGGCCAGGCGGCCTCGGGCGGCAGCGACATCAGGATCGCCTCGACGTTGCCGCCGGTCTGCAGGCCGAACTTGGTGCCGCGGTCGTAGA
>CAZDBC010000430.1:0-3496 GCA_964503295.1 uncultured Kiloniellaceae bacterium
CACCGACAACGCCGCCATGATCGCCTGGGCCGGCCTCGAACGCCTGCGTTTGGGACTGAGCGACCCGCTCGACTTCGCCGCGCGCCCGCGCTGGCCACTGGAGGAGCTCGCGTCGTGAGCGGAAGCGATGGCGCGGACGGCGCCGCGGCAGGCAAGCTGCAAGCGAAGCTGCACGGCCTCTTCCCGACGCCGGTCGCCATGACCGAACTGCCGAACCCGGAGCGCCTCAATGCCGCACTGGCGGAGGCCATCAAGGCGCGCCAGGCGAGCCGGCCCTCGACCCGCCACAGCAACCTGGGCGGCTGGCAGTCGAGCTGGGACTTCGAGGACTGGGCCGGTGCCGCGGGGCGCGAGCTGATCGCCACCGCCAAGCGCTTCGCGCTCGAGCTGACCAGCGACCGCCAGGGCCGCCCGGTCCGCCTGGAATGGCAGGCGAACAGCTGGGCCAACGTCAACGGCCCGGGCCACGGCAACGAGTTCCACACCCACCCCGGCGCCTTCTGGTCGGGCAGCTATTACGTCGACGTCGGCGACATCGGCAGCCGGCCCGACGTCGGCGGCGAGCTGGAGTTCCAGGATCCGCGCGGCGTCGCCCCGGCCATGTATGCGCCCAATCTGGCGATCCGCATGCCCGGCGCGCTCTCTATGGGCGGCTCGGAGACGATCGCGCCGCGCGCCGGCATGCTGCTCCTGTTCCCCTCCTGGCTGTCGCACGCGGTCCGGCCCTACCACGGCACGCGACCGCGCATCTCGGTGGCCTTCAATCTCAGCCTGCCCCAGCCGTGACCGGCGACCCGCGCGACGACCGGAGCGACGCCGGGGCAGGGGCAGGGGGCGGGACCGCGGCCGGACGGGGCGATCCGGCGCGGGTCGCCGTGCTGGGCGGCGGCGCCTGGGGCACGGCGCTGGCGGTGGCGGCGCGGCGGGCCGGGGCGCGGGTGCGGCTGTGGCTGCGCAACCCGCGCCGGGCCGAGGAGGTCGCCGAGACCTGCGAGAACCGCTACCACCTGCCGGGCGTGCGCCTGCCGCGCGAGGTCGTGGTGACCTCCAGCCTGCCGGTCGCGCTCGAGGCGGAGACGCTGCTGCTCGCCGTGCCGGCCCAGGAGCTGCGCGCCCTGGCGCGCCGCCTGGCGCGGGTCTGCCCGCCCGGCCGCAGCCTCGTGGTCTGCGCCAAGGGCATCGAGCAGGACAGCGGCAAGCTGATGACCGAGGTGATCGTCGAGGAGCTGCCCGGCCGCCCGCTCGCCGTCCTGACCGGCCCGACCTTCGCCGGCGAGGTCGCTGCCGGGCTGCCGACCGCGGTCACGCTGGCCTGCGGCGAGCCGGCGCGCGGCGAGGCCCTGCTCGACGTGCTCGGCAGCGCCGCGTTCCGGCCGTACCTCTCCGAGGACCCGGTCGGCGCCGAGATCGGCGGCGCGGTCAAGAACGTGATCGCGATCGCCGCCGGCATCGTCGCCGGGCGCCAGCTCGGCGACAACGCCCGCGCCGCGTTGATCGCGCGCGGCCTGGCCGAGATGATGCGCCTGGGTCTGGCAAAGGGCGCGCGGCGCGAGACACTGATGGGCCTGTCCGGCCTCGGCGACCTGGTGCTGACCTGCACCTCGGCGCAGTCGCGCAACTACGCGCTCGGCCAAGCGCTCGGCGAGGGCCTGAGCCTGGCGGAAGCGCGCGAACGGCGCGGCGGCGTCACCGAGGGGGTGGGGACGGCGACAGCGGTGGTCGGGCTCGCCGCGCGGCTCGGCGTCGAAGCACCGATCGCCGCGGCCGTCGAGAACGTAGTCGCGCGCGGCGCCGACATCGACGAGACCATCGAGGCCCTGCTCGCCCGCCCCTTCAAGGCCGAGCTGGCGTGACGAGTCAGGTCCGCATTTCGATCATCGCATGCGCAGGGCGCGACGGCCGGCGTCGGGCCGTGCTACAAGCCGGCGGATTGCCACGGCACGACGCACGACGCACGACGCACGATCCACTGGGGAGGCACCGCCATGCTGTTCGCGATTCTCTGCACCGACAAGACGGACGCCGGCGCGATCCGCGCCGAGAACCGCAGCAGGCATCTGGAGTATCTCGACGGCTTCGGCGAGAAGGTGCTGCTCGGCGGCCCCACCCTCGCCGAGGACGGGACCACGCCGACCGGCAGCTTCCTGCTGATCGAGGCCGAAGACCGCGCCGCGGCCGAGGACTTCTGCACGAACGACCCCTACGCCAAGGCCGGTCTGTTCGAATCGGTCGTGATCAAGCCCTGGCGCAAGGTCATCGCCAATCCCCTGCCGGACTGTTCCGGACTGACCAGGACTGACCCGGCCGGGGCCAAGCGCCGGCCGTCGCATCAGGCCGCGACCAGCGCCTCGCGCAGCTTGTCGGCCAGGTCGGCGGCCCGGTAGGGCTTGCCGATGAAGACGACGTTGTCGGGCGCGCCGGCGTCGGCACCCATGACCCGCTCCGGGTAGCCGGAGCTCAGCAGCACGTGCAGGCCGGGCCAGCGCGCGCGGGCCTGTCGGGCGAGCTCTGTGCCGCTCAGGCCGCCGGGCATGACGACGTCGCTCAGCATCAGGTCGATGCCAGGCATCTTGCGCTCAAGCAGCGCAAGCGCGGCCGGGCCGTTGTCGGCTTCGAGGATCTCGCAGCCCAGGCTCTCGAGCTGCTGGCGGATGGTGGCGCGCACCGTCGGGTTGTCCTCGACGAGCAGCACGCGCCGTCCGCTCAGGCCGTCCTCGGACCAGCCCTGGGCGGCCGCCGGTACCGCGGGGGCTTCGGCGCGCGCCGCCGCGACCGGCAGGTAGAGGCGGAAGGTGGTCCCCTTGCCGGGCTCGCTGTAGACCGTGATGTTGCCGCCCGACTGGCGCAGGAAGCCGAACACCATGGCAAGCCCGAGGCCGGTGCCCTTGCCGGCGTCCTTGGTCGTGAAGAAGGGTTCGAAGATGCGCTGCCGCAGCGCCTCGGGAATGCCGATGCCGCTGTCGCTGACCTCCAGCACCACGTAGTCTCCGGGGTGAACCGCCAGCTCGACGTCGGGAAAGGTCTCGTCGAGGCTGCGCTGCTGGGTGGCGATCAGCAGCCGGCCGCCGCCGGGCATGGCGTCGCGGGCGTTGACCGCGAGATTGACCAGGGCCGATTCGAGCTGCACCCGGTCGATACGGACCTGCGGCAGATCCTCGGCCAGATCGAAGCTCAGCTCCACGTCCTCGCCCAGCGAGCGCGTCAGCAGGCCGGCCATGTCCTCGACCAGGGCGTTGACGCCGAAGATTTCCGGCGCCAAAGGCTGGCGCCGGCTGAAGGCGAGGAGCTGACCGGTCAGGTCGGCGCCGCGCTCGGCCGCCTGGATGGCGAGATCGACCATGCGCCGGGTCTGGCCCGGCAGCCGCTCTTTGTCCAGGCGGATCAGGTCGAGGTTGCCGAGGATCACGGTGAGCAGGTTGTTGAAGTCGTGGGCGATGCCGCCGGTCAGCTGGCCGACCGCCTCGAGCCGCTGGGCGCGCTGGTACTGCGATTCCAG
>CAZDBC010000431.1:0-763 GCA_964503295.1 uncultured Kiloniellaceae bacterium
GCTCGCCGTCCTGGCGTTTGTCGAACCGGTCGTCGCTCTGGCGGTCGCCGTCGCGGTCGTCGTCGCGGCGACCCTGGCGCTCGCGATCGGCCCGCGCCTGCGCCTGACGACCCGCGAGGTGCGGCGGCGCCGCGGCCGGCTCGCCGCCACGCTCAACGACCGGCTGGCCCACATCGGCGTGGTCGAGGCCTTCGGCCAGGAACGGCGCGAGGCGCGCCGCTTCGAGAGCCTGAGCCGGCGGCTGCGGCACGCCCTGATCACCCGCGCGCGGGTGATCGGCCTGCTGCGCGCGCTGTCGGAGGCGAGCGGCAGCCTGGCCAGCGCCTGTGCCCTGCTGGTCGGGGCGAGCCAGGTCGCGCTCGGGCACGCCAGCCCGGGTGCCGTGGTCGCCGCCATGGTGGTCGCCGGCCTGCTCGCACCGCGCCTACAGGACCTCGGCCGGGTCTACGAGTACTGGAACGGCGCCCTGATCGCGCGCGAAAAGCAGGAGGCCCTGCTTGCCCTGCAACCGCCGCGGCGGCGCGCGCCCGGCCGGCCCGCCCGCGCCCTGGGCAAGGGGCCCGGGCGGCTGGTCCTCGACCGGATCGCCCTCGAAGGCCTGCTCGGCCCGGCCAGCCTGACCGTCGAACCGGGGCAAAGGATCGCCCTGGTCGGCCCCAACGGCGCCGGCAAGTCGCGCCTGCTTCGGATCATGGCCGGCCTCGCCCCGCCCGACCGCGGCAGCGTCCGTCTCGACGGCCAGCGGCTCGACCGCTGCCGCTGG
>CAZDBC010000431.1:773-3471 GCA_964503295.1 uncultured Kiloniellaceae bacterium
GGGCGGAGCTGCGCCGCGCGGTCGCGCTGGTCGCGCCCGACCTGCCGCTCCTGCGCGGCTCGCTGCGCTTCAACCTGACCTACGGCGCACCCGGCCTGGACGACGCCGCCCTGCTCCGGGCGCTCGCCCGGCTCGGCCTCGACGACCTCCCCGGCCGGCTGCCCCAGGGACTCGACAGCCGCATCGCCGAGAGCGGCGCCGGCCTGTCGAGCGGCGAACGCGCGCGGATCGCGCTTGCGCGCGCCCTGCTCGCGCGGCCGCGCCTGCTGCTGCTCGACGAGCCCGACGCCAACCTGGACCGCGATGCGGCCGAGACCCTGCGGCACTGCCTGGCCGATTTCACCGGCACCCTGGTCCTGGTCACCCACGATCCGGAGATCGCGGCGTCCGCCGATCGCGTCCTGCGTCTGGAGGGCGGACGGCTGGTCGAGCCGCCTGCGGCCGACGCCGGCCCGTCGACCGGCGCGGTCGTACCGATCGCGGGCCGGACACGTCCGACCACCGACATGCAACAGAAGGAGCGACCCTCATGAGGTACTTCCGTCGTAACGCTTCCGGCCTCGACGTCGGCTCCCTGCTCGACGAGATTGCCGCCCGACCGGACGCCTGGGACCGCGGCGCAGGCCGCCAGGACAAGATCGCGGTGCAGCGCGAGGCGCGTGCCATTCCCTTGCGCGGTCTGGTCAAGTCGAAGATCGCCGGCCGCAAGCGCCGCGACGTCCACGAGAGCCGCTACACCTCTGTTTCGCGCCTCTTTCCCAAGACCCGCGCCTTCCTGGAGGCCATCGCCGCGGAGCTCGACGCCGAGCCGGGGCGGGCCAAGTACGTCTGCCTGCAGCCCGGGCGGCGGGTCTACCCGCACATCGACCGCGGCGCCTACTACGCGCTGCGCGACCGCTATCATCTGATCCTCCGCAGCCCGGCCGGGAGCTGGCTGAAGAGCGGGGACGAGGAGGTCCGCATGCGCGAAGGCGAGCTGTGGTGGTTCGACAACAAGCAGATGCACGAAGCCTTCAACGACGGCGAGGCCGAGCGCATCCACCTGATCTTCGACCTGCTGCCGCGGGCGCGCGCCGCCCTGCTCGACGAGGAGCAGGCGGCCTAACGGCCCACCCGGCGAGATTTCGAACCCCCGGTTTTCCCAAGTGAGGGCGACGACTCTCATGCTGATCGGCCTGGCGGGCCTGCCCGCAACCACCACGAGTCCGGCTCTCGCCGAGCAGGCAAACCTGCCGCACGCGCCAATCGTCGCCGCGGAGTGGCGCCCGGCACCCGACGGCGGCCTGCCCTACTGGCTGGTCCGGCCAGCCAAACCGCGGCGCGACCTGCCGCCCCTGGTCGCGGTACACGGCATCTCGCGCAACGCCGCCGAACAGGCGGCCGCCTTCGCCGGTTTCGCCGCGGCCAGCCGGCGGCTGGTCGTCGCGCCGCTGTTCGAGCGCGGCCGCTGCCCGGGCTATCAGCGGGTCCGCGAGGACGACTGCCGGGCCGACCGCGCCCTGCTGGTGGTACTCGAGCGGGTGGCCGCCGAGACCGGCGTGCCGGTCGGGCGGGTCGATCTGTTCGGCTTTTCCGGGGGCGCGCAGTTCGCCCACCGCTTCGCCCTGCTGAGGCCTCGGCGGGTGCGCCGGCTCGTGCTGGCCTCGGCGGGCTGGTACACCTTTCCCGACGCCGACGTCCCCTACCCCTATGGCCTGGCGCCCGGCGGTGCCCTGAAGCGCGACCGGCTGCCGGACCTGCGGCGCTTTCTGCGCCTGCCGATCCTGGTGCTGGTCGGGGCGCGCGACCTCGAGCGGGATGCCGGCCTGCGCCGCAACCCGCAGGTCGACCGCCGCCAGGGACTGACGCGGGTCGAACGGGCGGCGCGCTGGGCGACGGCGCTGCGCGCCGCGGCCGAAGAGCTGGGGATCGAGCCGCAGGTCGCCTTCCGGCGCATGCCAGCCTGCGGCCACAGCTTCGCCGACTGCGTCGCGCGCGGCGGCCTGGTCGGGCGGACCGCGGACTGGCTGTCAGCGGCAGGCCCCTAGAACAGTCCCTCGACCAGGCCCTGCTCGTTGAGCCGGATGTTGTTGGCCGCCGGCACGCGCGGCAGACCCGGCATGGTCATGATTTCGCCGCACACCACGACCACGAAGCCGGCCCCGGCGGACAGGCGTAGCTCGCGGATCGGCACCACGTGGCCGCTGGGCGCGCCCTTGAGATTGGGGTCGGTGGAGAAGGAGTACTGGGTCTTGGCCATGCAGACCGGCAGTTGGCCGTAGCCGGCCGCCTCCAGATCGCGGAAGTGGTTGCGCACCTTCTGGTCGGCGATGATGTCGTCGGCGCCGTAGAGCTGCGTGGCGATGGTCTTGACCTTGTCCCACAGGCGCATGTCGTCGTCGTAGAGCGGCGCGAACTGGTCGACCTCGGCCTCCACCAGCTCGACCACGTGACGCGCGAGCTCCTCGGTGCCGGCGCTGCCGTCCGCCCAGTGCGAGCAGACGATGGCCTTTGCGCCGAGCTCCTCCGCGGCCGTGCGCACCGCGTCGAGCTCGGCCTGCGTGTCGGCCGTGAAGCGGTTGATGGCGACCACCGCCGGCACGCCGAAGGACTTCACGTTGCGGATGTGGCGCGCGAGGTTGGCGGCGCCGGCCGTGACCGCCGCCACGTTCTCCTTGCCCAGATCCTCCCTGGCGACGCCGCCGTGCATCTTGAGCGC
>CAZDBC010000432.1:0-3468 GCA_964503295.1 uncultured Kiloniellaceae bacterium
CCGGCCGGCACGCAGGATTTCGCCGCCGGCAGCCTGTTCCACTTTCCGCCGGGAACCCCGCATGCGGCGCTATTCGAGGAGGATACGGTGCTTTTGGAGGTCAACCTGCCGGAGCGGGACGGATAGCGCGCGACGCCGCCGTGGCGCCCTTCGGCCTCAGGCCCGGCGGGCCTTGCGCTCGCGGCGGGCGCCCGGAGAGGGCTCGGCCTTGCCGGCACGCGCGATCGACTTGATCGGGCCGCGCGGCACGCCGGACAGCTCGGCGATCCTGCGATCCTGCGCCTCGATGATCGCGCGCGCCGGCGCGTCGCCGTCGAGGCCGCCGAGCTCGGCGCTCGGCACCTTGCGGTTGGAGCTTCGGCTGCCGTCCTGGTAGATGACGTCGAACAGAACGAAATCGCCTGCGGCGGCCTGCTGTTTCTTGCGGGCCATGAAAAAACCTCTCGTCTTGGAACGTTGTGTGTCGGCGGTAGGGCGGCAGATAGCGGATCAGTCGCCGTCGTGCGCGGTATCGGTGTCGTCATCGGTGGCGATGGCCGCCTCGTCGCCGTCTCGGGCGGCACGACGCTTGGCCACCTCGGCCTCCTTGCGCTGAAGCTTTTCCTGCTTCTTGGCGTCCTTGACGCGCTTGCGCTCGGCGCGCTGCTGGTTGTAGTTGGGCTTGAAGGGCATCGGTTCTCCTTGGCTGGATACGATCTGGCTGGCTGAACAAACCGGCGGTTCGCTGGCGTCAGGGCAAATGAAAAGGGCAGCGGTTGCCCGCTGCCCTTTCCCGAACCGCTGTTAGCGGGTTCAGACGGCCTTCAGGTTCTCGGCCGAGGTCTTGCCGCGCTTCGGGTCGCGCTGCTCCTCGAAAGAGACCTTCTGGCCTTCGGCCAGATTGTTCATGCCGGCGCGCTCGACGGCCGAAATGTGCACGAACACGTCGTTGCCACCGCTGTCCGGCTGAATGAAGCCGTAACCCTTGGTGCTGTTAAACCATTTGACGGTGCCGATGGGCATCCTAGTCCTCCGTTTGGGTGGGCACCGAACCCCATGTCCGATGCCTTAGTCTTTTGTCCAGGAGTAGCAGCGATCTGGACACCCTTTTTGGAGGGGCAGGCCGGCAGTCCGAAGCAGAAAGACGACGTTAACATGGGGGTTCGTCGGGCCAATTGAAAGAGAAAAGATTGTCCTGCCCCGATAGTCACGGAATGAGCCTTCGAACGCCTGAAAAATTGGGTTCCGGCGCCGCGCACAAGGGGCGGATGTCCACAACCCGGCCGTCAGGCCAGGCCCAGGTCTCGTCGGACGAGTGATGCACCGGCGGCCAGCGCCCGGAGCTTGCCGGCGGCGACCTGGCGCGGCAGCGGCGCCATGCCGCAGTTGGTGCAGGCCAGGACGCGCGCCGCCTCGGCGTGGGCCAGGGCCGCCTTCAAGGTTCCGGCGACCTGCTCGGGGTATTCGACCTCGCGCGCGGCGACGTCGATCGCGCCGACCAGGAGCTGCTTGTCCGGCAGCAGCTCGAGCAGCTCCAGCGGCACCTTGGAGTTGGCGCATTCGAGCGAGACCTGATCGATGGCGCAGGCGTTGAGCAGCGGGAAGATCGCCTCGTACTGACGCCACTCGCCGCCCAGGCTCTTCTTCCAGTCGATGTTGGCCTGAATGCCGTAGCCGTAGCAGATGTGCACCGCTGTGGTGCAGTCGAGCCCCTCGATCGCCTTTTCCAGCGCGGCGATGCCCCAGTCGCTGACGTCCTCCATGAAGACGTTGAAGGCCGGCTCGTCGAACTGGACGACGTCGATCCCCGCCGCGGCCAGTTCGCGCGCCTCGGCGTTGAGCAGCTCGGCGAAGGCCATGGCCATGTCGGCGCGCCGGCCGTAGTGGGCGTCGGCGATGGTGTCGCAGATGGTCATGGGGCCGGGCAGGGTGAATTTCATGCGATGCCGGGTGTGGGCGCGCACGAACCGCGCCTCCTCCAGGTGCACCGGGGCGGGCCGGCGCAATTCGGCCGTCACGGTCGGAACTTCGGCCTCGTAGCGGTCGCCGCGGATGCCCATCCTGGTCTTTTTTGACCAGTCGATGCCTTCGATCCGTTCCAGGAAGCCGTGCACGAAGTGGACACGGAACTGCTCGCCGTCGCTGACGATGTCGATGCCGGCGTCCTCCTGCTCCTTGAGCCAGACCAGCGCGGCGTCGCGCTTGCCCTGCTCGAGCTCGGCGCCGGCCAGGCGCCAGGGCGCCCAGAGCGCCTCGGGCTCGGCGAGCCAGGACGGCTTGGGCAGGCTGCCGGCGATGGTCGTTTCGAGCATTGAAGCCTCCCCTTGCGATCCTTGTTTTTTCGCGCGGCGCCGGCTTCAGACCGAGCGCGTGATGCCGCCGTCGACGCGCAGGTTCTGACCGGTGATGTAGGCCGCGCCCGGCGAGGTCAGGAAGGCGACCGTCGCGGCGACCTCGGCGACCGTGCCGTAGCGGCCGAGCGGAATGCGCGCCCGCCGTTCCGCCTTCTCGGGCAGGCTGTCGATGAAGCCGGGCAGGACGTTGTTCATGCGGACGTTCTGTCCGGCGTGGGCGTCGGCGAAAAGCTTGGTGAAGGCGGCGAGGCCGCTGCGGAACACGCCCGAGGTGGGAAAGTCGGCCTCCGGCTCGAAGGCGGCGTAGGTCGAGATGTTGACGATGGCCCCGCCGCCCGCCGCCGCCATGTGCGGTGTGACCAGGCGTGCCATGCGAATCACGTTGAGCAGGTAGACCTCCATGCCGAGGTGCCAGTCCTCGTCGGTGATCTCCAGGATCGGGCCCTTCGGTCCGTGGCCGGCGCCGTTCACCACGTTGTCGATGCGGCCCCAGCGCTCCAGCGTCCCCTCCACCAGCCGGGTCAGGTCGGCCACCGAGCGGTTGGAGCCGGTGACCCCATAGCCGCCGAGACGCTCGGCCAGTGCCTCGCCCTTGCCCGACGAGGAGAGGACTGCGACCCTGTCGCCGCGCGCCGCCAGGGCCTCGGCGCAGGCTGCGCCCATGCCGCTGCCCCCGGCGACCACGATCGAAACCGATTTTTCCGCCACGCCGCTCCTCCCTCTTGGGCATGCGCATGTACTCGATCCGCGACTTCAAGCGCAGGCGGCGTGCCGCCGCAAGGGATTTCCGGTGCCGGCTTGCCGGGGCGGACGACCGCGCTAGCTCCCTAAGCCGATTGTCCATGAACCGCTCTGGGAGTTTCCCGTGCAGCCCGTGATCGCCTACTTGGCAACCGGCGTGGTCTTCCTCTTGATCGACTTCGTCTGGCTCGCCTTCATCGCGAAGTCCTTCTACCGGGCCCAGCTCGGGCCGCTCATGCGCGACGACCCCAACCTGGCGGTCGCGGGTGTCTTCTACCTGGTCTATGTCGCCGGGATCGTGTTCCTGGCCGTGATGCCGGCGCTGCAGGGGCAGTCGCTCAGGCACGCCATCCTGGCCGGCGCCGTGCTTGGCCTCGTCGCCTACGGCACCTAC
>CAZDBC010000433.1:0-3458 GCA_964503295.1 uncultured Kiloniellaceae bacterium
GATCGCCGAGGACAGCCTGCTGACCGGGCCGCTCGAGCCGACCAACGAGTGGTACGCCATCGCCAAGATCGCCGGCGTGAAGCTCTGCCAGGCCTACCGCCGCCAGCACGGCTGCGACTTCGTGACGGTCGTCCCGGCCAACCTCTACGGCCCCGGCGACAACTGGGACGCCGAGGCCGGGCACGTCATCCCGGGGCTCATGGCGCGCGCGCACGCGGCGAAGCGGGCGGGCGCGGAGACGCTTGCCGTCTGGGGCAGCGGGCGGCCCCTGCGCGAGTTCCTCTACGTCGAGGATCTGGCCGACGCGCTGGTCTTCCTGCTGCGCAATTACGCCGACGAGATGCCGATCAACGTGGGCAGCGGCGAGGCGGTCTCGATCGCCGAGCTCGCGCGCCTCGTCTGCGAAACGGTCGGCTTCGGCGGCCGGCTCGACTTCGACCGCGGCCGGCCCGACGGCATGCCGCGCAAGCAGCTCGACATCGCGCGCCAGCGCGCGCTCGGCTGGTCGGCCCCGACGCCGCTGCGCGACGGCCTGGCCGCGACCTACCGCTGGTATCTCGACAATGTGGCGGGCGAGGCTGCGGCGGACGCGCCCGCTGCGGGCGGGGAGTGAGGGGGAGCCTGTAGAGTAGAGTGGGAATCATGCTGCTTCGTGTCGGGGAACTCCCTTTCTCAAACTGTCCTCTTGGCCTCCTTGTCTGACGAACTGGTTGATGGTTTCGACGGGCCTGCGGCCTTGGTTGCGGTAGCCGACATGCGACCGCTCGGTGTTGTAGAGGACGAGCCAGGCGTCGAGGTGGGCCTGTACGTTGGCCACGGTCTCGTAGAACGTATGGCGCAGCTTCACGCGGAAGAACTCGTCGAGCACGGTGCCGTTTGAAGCGCTCGACGAGGCCGTTGGTCTTCGGGCTCTTCACGGGCGTCTCGGGGTGCGCGAGGGCGTCGAGCTGGGGAAGAGCTCGTAGGGATGGCGGTCGGGCCGGCCGCGGAACGCGCGCCTGTGGCCGCTGGGGGCGATGGCGAGCCTGGCGTGGCCCGCACGGAAGCTTGTCGAAAGACCGTTGTTCGCAAGGCGGACGGCGGTGGGCAGCAGCTTCTTCAGGCGGAGCCTGGCCCGGGCGTCGTGCAAGAACCGATATTCACCAAACTTGCTTATAAGAATGATTCTTCACGTGCTAGAATCAATATTCAGGGAAGAGGTTCCCGGAGACGTAACTTCGGATAGGGCACGATTTTCATGGTTTCGGCCGCAGAGCATCAGTTTTCAGGGCCTGTGACAGTTTTTCAGGAACGACGACTTCCCGAAACCGCGACGCCGGCCGGCTACAGCGCTCTGATCGACGCCTACGGTCTCGAAGTGCCGCTGCCGCGGACGCTGAGCGCCACGGGCGAGCACCACCGCATCCGGGAACGTGGCGGCTGGCGGATCATGACTCCGCGCCACGCTCCGGACCCGACGCTGGAGGGCCATCTCACTTTCGCCCTGAAATATGAAGGGCTCGACCTTGCGGTCCTGAAACGCCTGTTCATGGCCGCCGGCCCCGGCCCATTCGAAGCGATCGTCCGGGACAAACCGACCGGCAGCTATGCCCGCCGCGTCTGGTTCCTGTACGAATGGCTCACCGGACGGACGCTGGACCTGCCGAATGCGAAGACCGGCCGCTATGCGAAGGTGCTCGATCCGTCCCTCCAATGGGGCATCGAGGGTGCAACCGCCCCGCGCTACCGGCTGTACGACAACCTGCCCGGCACCCCTGAATTCTGCCCGCTGGTCTTCCGCACACAGGCGCTGGAAGAGTTGACCGCCCTCGACCTGCCGCGGCGCGCCAGGGATATCGTCGCCGATGTGCCGCGCGACGTGCTCGCCCGCACGGCCGCCTTCCTGCTGCTCAAGGACTCGAGGGCCAGCTATGCGATCGAAGGGGAAAGCCCACCCCAGGACCGCATCCAGCGCTGGGGCCGCGCCATCGGCGAAGCCGGCCGCGAGCCGCTGGACACCGACGAACTCCTTCGCCTGCAGTGCATCGTCATTGGCGACGACCGTTTCGTCACGCTTGGATTCCGCACCGAAGGCGGCTTCGTCGGCGAACATGACCGCGAAACCCGCATGCCGCTGCCGGACCATATCAGCGCAAGACCGGAAGACCTGCACAGCCTCACCGAGGGCATGATCGCTTTCGACCGCGGCCCGGCCCGTACCATGGATGCCGTGATCGCCGCGGCCGTCCTTGCCTTCGGGTTTGTCTATGTGCACCCGTTCGAAGACGGCAACGGCCGCCTGCACCGCTATCTTATCCATCATGTGCTGGCAGAACGCGACTACAACCCGCCCGGCGTCGTCTTCCCGGTTTCGGCGGCGATCCTGCAGCGAATCGACCGCTACCGCGAAACGCTGGAATCCTATTCACGGCGTCTGCTGCCTGTCGTCCGCTGGGAGCCGACCGAGACGTTCAACGTCCGGGTCCTGAACGATACGGGCGACTTCTACCGCTTCTTCGACGCCACCCCGCACGCCGAGTTTGTCTATGAGTGCGTCCGCCAGACGATCGAGCATGACCTGCCCTATGAGACTGATTTCCTGCGACGCTATGATGAATTGCGCCGTCGCATCGAAGCCATGATCGACATGCCCGAACGGACCGTCGACCTGCTGTTCCGCTTCCTCAGGCAGAACGGCGGCACCCTCTCAAACCGCGCCCGGGAGAAGGAATTCGCCGACCTGACCGACGCGGAAGCCGAGCAGATCGAAGCCATCTACGCCGACATCTACGGCGACCTGAAGGACACTGCACGTAAGGCAGCCGGCACCAATGAGCGCTCTTGAATTCACCGTATCGCTCAGCGGCCCGCTGGTCATGAGCGGCCGCGCTCAGCGATCTCTATGGATTTTCTGCGGTGATACTGAACAGATAGGATAATCGCCTGACGATTGCCGCTCTTGACGAGTTTGGGTCAAACGCCTTCGAGTATCAGTTCGATCTTCGCATGCCTATTTTCGGCAGGCGGTCTGTGAAGTCCGTCAGGGCGCGGGAAGCCGCGTACCTGCAGTTGCGACCGATTTTCTCGGAAAGGAGGGACAGCAGGCGCGGCTGTCAGTCGGCCCGACCGCGCTCACTGCGGGCGCCCCGCGCCTTCAATCCTCGTCGCGCAGGCCGGCGCCGGCGCCGCGCAGGCGCGATTCCTCGCTCGCCGGCACGTAGGTGCGCTGGGCGAGGCGCTCCAGCCGGGCCCAGACGTCCGGGTCGGCGGCGACCGCCTCGATGCGGCGCGCGGCCGACCGGTCGCCGGCCCGCGGCGCGCCGGCCGCGACGGTCACCCGCTCCGCCTCGGCGGCCTCGAGCGCGCCGGCCTCGGCCGCGTCGAGCAGCGGGCCGTCGGCCCGGCAGCGTAGCGCCGCCCCGGGCCAGGCGATCGCCAGCGTGCGCGCCTTGCCGATCCGGGCGGCCAGCCAGGTCCAG
>CAZDBC010000434.1:0-3452 GCA_964503295.1 uncultured Kiloniellaceae bacterium
ATCCCGAGCTCGGCAAGGATTTCCTGGAGCCCTTCAAGAGCCAGGGCGTCAAGGCCATCGAGGACTCGGCGATGATCCTGCGCGGCAAGTTCATGAGCCAGCCCGGGCGTCAGTTCGTCCTGCGCAAGGAGCTCTACAACCGGGTCCAGAAAGCCTTCCAGGAGCATGGCATACCCTTCGCCCACCGCAAGGTGACGGTCGAACTGCCGCCCGACGTCAGGCTCGAGGAGACCGATAGGCGAAAGCTCGCGGAAGCAGCCGGCGCCGCGGCCCTGGCGGCCGAGCGGGAAACCGGCGGTGAGCCGAGAGAGAGGAAAGCCGGCTCCGGCGCGTAAAACAGGCTCGATCCTGACGGCGCCGGACAGGACAGGATCGACGGGAAAGGAAAGGACTGCACGCGATGACTCCACGCAATCTTGGAGAGGGCTCGGGAAGCGGCGCCGTGGTGCGCAGCCTTCTCGCGGCGCTCCTGTTGTTTCCGCTGCTCGCCGCCTGCGCGGCGCCGGCACGGCTGAGCGCGGTGCCGGACGATCGCACCACGCAAGCCGTCATCCCCGGCATTCCGGCGGCGCGCTTCTGGGTCGACCGGGAGATGGAGCCCTTCCTTCAGGAAGGGCTGCGGTCCTTCGAGCGCGAGCAGGCCTATCTGGCCAGCACCGGTCACAGCGGTTCGCTGCCGCCCGTCTCCTTTCTCGCCGTGTCCGGCGGCGGCGACAACGGCGCTTTCGGCGCCGGGCTGCTCAACGGCTGGACCGCGCACGGCGACCGGCCCGTCTTCAAAGCGGTCACCGGCGTCAGCACCGGCGCCCTGATCGCGCCCATGGCGTTCCTCGGGCCCGCCTACGACGATGCCCTGAAGGAGGCCTACACCGAAATCACCCAGGAAGACATCTTCATCCCGCGCGGCCTGATCGGCGGCGTTTTGAGCGACGCCATGGCCAACACCTTGCCGATGGCTGACATGATCGCGCATTTCGTGACGCAGGACTTCCTGGATGCCATCGCCGCGGAGTATGCCAAGGGCCGGCTGCTGATGGTCGGCACGACCAATCTCGATGCGCGCCGTCCGGTGATCTGGAACATGACCGCGATCGCCGCCAGCAAGGCGCCCGGCGCGCTCGAGCTGTTCCGCAAGATCCTGCGCGCCTCCGCCGCCGTTCCCGGTGCCTTCCCGCCGGTGATGATCGACGTCGAGCTCGACGGAGAGCCTCATCAGGAGATGCATGTCGATGGCGGCGCGATGGCCCAAATCTTCCTCTATCCGCCGTCACTGCACCTCGCCGAAGAGTCGGCGCGTGCTCATCTCCAGCGCGAACGCAACGTCTACGTTATCCGCAACGCCCGCCTCGACCCGGAGTGGGCCGACGTCGAGCGCGACATGCTCACGATCGCCGGCCGGGCCATTTCCGCGCTCATTCACTCCCAGGGAATCGGCGACCTCTACCGCATCTACCTGACCACGCAGCGCGACGGCATCGACTACAATCTTGCCTTCATCGGCGCCGATTTCGACATCGAACCCGAGGTCGAGTTCGATCAGGCCTTCATGCGCGCACTCTACGACTATGGCTATGAGCTTGCGCGCGATGGTTATCCCTGGCGCAAGGCACCGCCGGGTTTCGAGGATCTCGATCTGACGCCGGGCGACGAGGCCGTCCGGCCCGCGGCCGGCCCGTCGTCGTAAGGCTCGCCGCAGCGCGCCGCTGCCGGACGACGACACGATTCTGTGACGCGGCGCGCGCGGCGGTGGCCAGCACGCGCGCGGCCGGCGATACTCCTGCCGGCGGCGCGGACTCTGTGCCCGCCCATCGCGGGGAGGCTTCGGCCATGTGCGAGACGGATAAGAACCTGGACGCCCTGCGCGCGACCCTGCGCCATCTCCACGGCGTGGCCGCGCAGTACCACCAGCATTTCAGCACCGTGCGCACGCTCTCCTCCAGCCTGCTGATCCCGACCGGCTTCATCGGCACGATCCAGATGCTGGTCGCCGAGCAGCCGCCGCCGATCCTGGTGCCGCTCCTCTTCTTCGGCTTCGTCTGGGCCATGGCCCTGGTCCTCAACATCACCTTCGCGCGCTGGTCCGACGTCTGCCGCAAGCTCGAGCGCCGCTACGAAAAGGACCTTATGACCGCGGACCAGAGCTGGGACCACGCCCGGCTCGGTTTCCGCCATGCCTTCCATGAGTTGAACAAGAAAGAAGGAGAGGGCGAGCCGAACCCCTACGACCCCTTCTTCAAGGCGCTGGTCGGGGGGGGCATTCTCTACCTGCTCGGCTACGCCTTCGTTTTCCACCGCCTGCACGGGGTCGCCTGATCCGCACCGCGCAGGGCCGCAAGACCCGCCCACGACAGCGGAGACCGCTTCCATGACCGAGCTGCCGCGCCTCAAGCCGGACCCGATCCCGGCCATCCATCCCCTGCCCGAGTACCTCGCCGAGGGCGAGCGCAAGGCCTGGTACGAGGACATGAAGCGGATCTTCCAGGTGCCCTGGATGGGCGTGGTCACCATGGCCTACGCCCACTATCCCACCTTCTACAAGACGCTGTGGCGGGGCGCGCGCGAGCTCTGCGCCAGCCGGCCCTTCGTCGAGGCCTGTCTGGCCAACCGCGCCTTCGTCGAGCGCGAGGTCGCGACCCTGGCGCCGCCGCCGATCGCCGCGCGCCTCGGCGAGATCGGCTACGCGCCGCGCGAGATCGAGCAGATCCGCCAGATGGTCGAGATCTTCAGCCACGGCAACCAGCCCTACGTGCTGCTCGCCACCCTGGTCCGAGTTCTGCTCGAGACCGGCGACATGGCCGGGCCGCGCGACCCCGCCGCCGCGCCGCCCTACGACGGCCGCCACGGGCCCGAGGTCGCGGTGCCCTTCGTCCTGATGGAGCCGCACCATGCCGATGCGCCGACCCGCGCGGTCTACGAGGACGTCAAGCGCCGTCTCGGCCTGCCCTTCGTCAACACGGACTACCGCGCGCTGGCGCGCTGGCCGAGCTACTGGGCGCTCGCCTGGACCGACCTCGGCGCGGTCGCCGGCGGCAACGATCACGAGGCCCTCTGCCAGGCCTACCACGGGCGCTGCGTGGAACAGGCCGCGCGCGAGCTGCCCAACCCCGGCGCCCTGACCGCCGAGGCGCTGCGCGCGGCCGCCGCCGCCGATGCGCCCTTCGAGGAGCTGCGCGACGTCTGCCGCCTGTTCCAGTGGCTGCTGCCGGGGCTGGTGACCAACGTCGCCTTCCTGCGCGCCCAGCTCATGGACGACTGACGCCAGGACCGGCTACCGACTAGGACGTGCCGCCGCCGCGCTCGTACATGTGGAGCTCCCAGGCCGCGCCGGGGATGTCGTGGCGCAGGATGTAGGTTGCGCCGTCATCGCCGCGCAGCTTGAAGTAGCGGTGGTCGGGCGCCAGCCACTGGTCGAGGATCGCTTCGACCTCGACCGCGCGCCCGTCCAGAAGGAA
>CAZDBC010000435.1:0-1464 GCA_964503295.1 uncultured Kiloniellaceae bacterium
GCAGGAAGGCGCGGACTTCCTCAGCCTGCTGAAGGCCGATCCCGAAATCGCCGGGAAGGTGGAGCCGGCTGCGTTGGAAGCCTGCTTCGATCTCGCCCATCACATGAAACAGGTTGACCGGATCTTCGCGCGCGTATTCGGCGAGACCGCACGGCCTGCCGACAAGTCGGCGAGCGCCGCGCGCTCGGCCTGATCGCGCGGGAAAACGGCATCCACTTGCGCAGCTTCACTCGGACTTGATTTGTCGCAAGGCTTCCTCGCCCAGCTCGGCGATCTTGGCGCGCAGGCGGTGATCGGACAGCTCGATACCGGCATCGTCGAAATCGGCGCGCAGCTTCGTGAAGAGCCGCTGTTCCGGCGTCTGCGGCCCCGGCCGGTCGAAATCGCCGACGATCAGCTCCCGCGTATAGTTGGCGGCTTCCTCCCCCGACAGGCCGAGCAGTTCCGCCGCCCACAGACCGACCAGCTTGTTGCGTCGGACCAGGACCTTGAACCGGAGTTCCTGGTCGTGACTGAACTGCGCTTCGAAGGCTTTTTCGCGTTCGTCGAAAGTCGTCATCGTACCGCTATCGCTCTTGGAATTGCTGCCGGGTGCGCTCGGCCATGGTTGCCAACGGCGCGAGGCGGCGCCACTGTCGTGCAAGCTGAGGCGCAAAGTCAAACTCTACTGCACGAATTGTCGGCCCGTGAGACCCTATCGGACCAATGGAGGCCGTGACCGGAAGCCATGTGTACTATCGTGATCCTGCGCCGGCCCGGCCATGCCTGGCCTCTGATTATGGCCGCCAACCGCGACGAGATGCGTGACCGCCCCTGGCGAGCGCCCGGACGGCACTGGCCGGACCGGCCGCACGTCGTCGCCGGCCTCGACGAGTTGGCCGGCGGCTCCTGGCTCGGTCTCAACGACTGGGGCGTGGTTGCCGGCGTCCTCAACCGGGTCGGATCGCTCGGTCCCGCGGCCGGCAAGCGCAGCCGCGGCGAACTCGTGCTGCGGGCGCTCGAATGCGAGCGCGCGGACCGGGCGGCGGATGCCATCGCCGCCCTGCCGGCCGCCGACTACCGAAGCTTCAATCTCGTGGTCGCCGACCGCGAGCGCGCCTACTGGCTGCGCAACCGGGAAACCGAGGGTCCCGGCTCGATAGAGGTGGCGGCGATCCCGGAGGGTGTCTCCATGCTGACCGCCTATGACCTGAACGACCGGCAAAGCCCGCGCATCGCGGCCAACATGGCCCGCTTCACGCGGGCCATGGCGCCGGATCCGGAAAGCGGTGACTGGTCGGACTGGATGGCGCTGCTCCGCCGACGCAGCGGGGCGGACCCGGCGGCGGCCATGAATGTCGGCCTGGCCAGTGGGTTCCAGACCGTTTCGTCCTCGCTGATCGCCCTGTCCTCGGTGGCCTGCGCGGAAACTGGCGCGCATCCGCACTGGCTCTTCGCCCCCGGGCGCCCCGACGAGCACGACTA
>CAZDBC010000435.1:1474-3444 GCA_964503295.1 uncultured Kiloniellaceae bacterium
AATATCGCCCAGTATGGGAGGTGGATTTTTCAGGCGCAGTTCTTTATTCCGGCGACGAGCACGACTATGCGCCGATCGAGCTGGCCGACGGTCCCAAGCCCCAGACGACCGCTGCCGCAGCCCCCTGACGGTTCGACCACCGCCAGCCAATTCGCGCTTTGTTAACGATGGAGCGCCAATCTGGCCGTCCGCGGACACCGCCCCGGTTCGTCGGTGGAATGCCCCGAAACTGGTGCCGGTGCCCCAATTTAGAGAGCGTCAGGAGCCGCCCCCGTCATGCTTCGCCTGATCGGATTCGCTCTTCTGCTCGCCGTCGGCCAGCTTCTTTTCAAGAAGGCCAGCGAGGCCGTGCCTGACCGGGTCGGCCTGGACGGCCAGGCCCTGCGCGAGACCCTGGCGCTGGCGCTCAATCCCTACCTCATCGGCGCCCTGGCCCTCTATTTCCTGGCGACCCTGTTGTGGATCTGGGTGCTGCGCGACGTTCCGCTGTCGCGTGCCTATCCCTTCATCGGCCTCGGCTTCGTCCTGGTCCCGCTCGGCGCGCTGCTGTTCTTTCAGGAGCCGATCACCGGCCGCTACCTGCTCGGTTCCGCGCTGATCATGGCCGGCATCTACCTGGCCGCGGCGCCGCAGGCATGAGACGGATGCTCGCAGCGCCGACGGTTGGTGGCGAAAGCGGGGAATAGCCGGCAGCCTCGGCCCGTTGTCCTTCGTGACGAACCCGGGTACGGGCAGCGCCCGGCACGGTTAGTGATCGCCATCACAACTGGGTTTAAAAACATCGACTTGCCTCGCAAAAAACACGAGACAAACGGATGGCGGCCGCCCAAATGACCGGCGGTTGCGGCGGAGCGCACGGGACCGAGTGCCGGCCGTTCCGCCCCAGGTTCGGCACAGTCCGAGACCGATGCGAAAGGACAATAGGATGCGCAAAGCACTGGTTCCCCTCACCCTGGTTGCCGCCTTGGGCTTGGCGGGCTGTTCGGGTCTGAACTCCACGGAGGAGCGCGTGCTCAGCGGCGGCGCGATAGGCGCCGCGGCCGGCGCGGCCGGTACGGCCATTACGGGGGGCTGTATCGCCTGTGGCGCGGCGCTGGGCGGTGTCGTGGGCGCCGGCACAGGCTACATCATCGACAAGACCAGCGACGACGGCAACTGAGCCCCCTCGAAGGATCGAAGGCGGAGCGGGCGCCGGGCGGCAGAGAACGCCCGCCCGCCCGGCCTCCCCTTCCTGCCTCGACGGATTCTTTACCGCCACCCGGGATGCCCGGCCCGACGCCGGGCGTCCCCGCTCCCCCGCGCGGCGGCGCGGGAGAGCGGCCGGGACCTGTTCCGGCCACGGTCCGTAACGGACCGTATTTTAGATAAGATATTAAATATCTCCTGCAAATAACTGAGAAAACGCCCTCTGAGCCTTCGTTTGTGCTGAGGGTGCGCTTCTGCTATATGCGCTGGACGGGCGCTCGGCGCCGGCGCGGGCAGGCGGTCCGCAGTGTGGAGTCCACAGCATCATGCGACGCAGACGGATCTACGAGGGCAAGGCCAAGGTGCTTTACGAAGGGCCGGAGCCGGGCACTCTGGTCCAGTACTTCAAGGACGACGCCACCGCCTTCAACAATCAGAAGCGCGGCATCATCACCGGCAAGGGGGTGCTCAACAACCGCATCTCCGAGTATCTCATGCTGCAGTTGCAGAGCATCGGCATCCCGACCCATTTCGTGCGCCGCCTCAACATGCGCGAGCAGTTGATCCGCGAGGTCGAGATCATCCCGATCGAGATCATCGTGCGCAACGTGGCGGCCGGAACTATAGCCAAGCGACTCGGCCTGGAGGAAGGCGCCCGCCTGCCGCGCTCGATCATCGAATACTGCTACAAGAACGACGAGCTCGGCGACCCTCTGGTGTCGGAAGAGCATATCACGGCCTTCGGCTGGGCGAGCGCCCAGGATCTCGACGAGATCGTTCCGATG
>CAZDBC010000436.1:0-3437 GCA_964503295.1 uncultured Kiloniellaceae bacterium
CGCTGGTCGCCTTCTTCGCCTTTCCGCTGGCGATCCTGCCCATGTCGAAGCTCGGCAAGCGGATGCGCAAGGCCTCCGGCGGCAGTCAGGTCGAAGCCGGCCGCCTGACCACCCTGCTCGACGAGACCTTCTCCGGCATCCGCCTGGTCAAGGCCTACGACCGCGCCGACTACGAGAGCATGCGGGCGCGCCGCACCATCGACCAGCTGTTCCGGCTCAACTACAAGATCGCCTACACGCGCAGCGCCCAGCATCCGGTGATGGAGTTCCTCGGCGGCCTCGCCATCGTCGCCGTCATCCTCTACGGCGGCCACCAGGTGATCAACCAAGGCAAGGACCCGGGCTCCTTCTTCTCCTTCATCTTCGCGCTGCTGCTCGCCTACGAGCCGGTCAAGCGGCTGACAAAACTGCACATCAACATGCAGGAGGGCTTGGCCGCCGCCGACCGCGTCTTCGCCCTGATCGACCGGGCGCCGAAGGTGGTCGACCGGCCCGGTGCGCGCCCGCTCCGGGTGACCGGCGGCGAGGTCCGCCTCGACGGCGTGCACTTCGCCTACGACCCCAACAGCCCGGCGCTGCACGGCGTCGACCTGCTGGTGCCGGCGGGCAAGACGGTTGCGCTGGTCGGTCCCTCGGGCGCCGGCAAGTCGACCGTGCTCAATCTGATTCCGCGCTTCTACGACGTCGACGTCGGACGCATCGCGATCGACGGGCAGGACATCGCGCAGGTGACATTGCGCTCGCTGCGCGCCGCGATTGCTCTGGTCAGCCAGGAGATCCTGCTGTTCGACGACACCGTGCGCGCCAACATCGCCTACGGCAAACCCGACGCCCGCGACGAGGAGATCGTGGCCGCGGCGCGCCATGCCGGTGCCCACGACTTCATCATGGCGCTGCCCGAAGGCTACGACACCCGGGTCGGCCCGCGCGGCGGCAAGCTGTCGGGCGGCCAGCGCCAGCGCATCTCGATCGCCCGGGCGATGATCCGCGACGCGCCGATCCTGCTGCTCGACGAGGCGACCTCGTCGCTCGACAGCGAATCGGAGCGCCACGTGCAGGACGCCCTGCGCCACCTGATGCGCGGGCGCACAACGCTGGTCATCGCGCACCGGCTCTCGACCGTGGTCGATGCCGACCTGATCTACGTGATGGAAGCGGGCCGCATCGTCGAATCGGGCAGCCACGCCGAGCTGCTGGCGCGCGGCGGCGCCTACGCCCGCCTGCACGCGCTGCAGTTCGCCGACCAGGCCGAGACGCGCGCCGCGCCCGAGGACCTGCGCGCCCGTGCCTGACCGCTCGGCCGCCGGGCCCGGACGCAAGCGGCCATGAGGGACCTGCTGCGCTCCCCGACGAAGACGGCGCCGCTGCGCCGCGTGCTGGCGACGCTCGCCGCCGGCTACCTCGCCTGGCTGCGCCGCGCCGGGCGCTGGGACTATCGGCGCACGGCCGCCGGCGCGCTGCTGCCGCCCGAGGCGAACGCGCCGCAGCCGCCGCGCCGGCCGGTCATCATCGCCTTCTGGCACGGCCGGCTGCAGCTCGTCCACGATCCCTGGATCGCGCCGGAGGCGCTCACCCTGCTCGCCTCCGAGCATCGCGACGGCCGCCTGATCGGCGACGTGGCGCGCCACTTCGGCCATCCGATCGTGCATGTCGCGCGCAAGCGCGGTGCCGGACCGGTGCTGCGCCGTCTGGCACGCGAGCTCGCCGCCGGCCGTTCGGTCGGCATCACGCCCGACGGGCCGCGCGGCCCGCGCATGCGCGCCAAGCCCGGCGTGATCCGCCTCGCCCAGATGAGCGGCGCGCCGATCCTGCCCGTCTCGGCCGCGGTGCGGCGCGGCCGTTTGCTGCATAGCTGGGATCGTTTTCTCCTGCCCTGGCCGGTCAACCGCGGCGTCGTGATCTGGGGCGCACCGCTCGAGGTGCCGCGCGAGGCCGACGCGGCGGCACGCGAGGCGCTGCGCCGCGAGCTCGTGCGCCGCCTCAACGCGCTCAGCGCCGAGGCCGACAGCGCCTGCGGCCGCATACCGGTCGAGCCGGCGCCGGAGCGCGCGCCGGCACCGCCCGGGGCGGCGTCCGCGGACGGCGGGGAGCGCCGTGCGCGCGCCTAGCTTCTGGCAGACGCGCGGCCTGGCCGCCCGTCTGCTGTGGCCGGCGAGCCGGGCCTACGACTGGGCCGGGCGCTGGTCGCGCGGGCGCGTCCGCCCGCAAACGGCGGGATTGCCGGTGATCTGCGTCGGCAACCTGGTCGCCGGCGGCGCGGGCAAAACGCCGCTCGCCCTGTCGCTGCTTCACATGCTGGCGCGCCGGGGCCTCGCGGCGCACGCCATCACCCGCGGCTACGGCGGGCGCGAGGCCGGGCCGCTGCGCGTCGATCCTGAGCGGCACCATCCTCTGGAGGTCGGCGACGAGGCCCTGCTGCTGGCGCGCGCCGCGCCGACTTGGGTCGCGCGCGACCGGGTCGCGGGTGCGCGTGCCGCCCGGGCGGCGGGCGCGCAGCTCGTCGTGCTCGACGACGGCTACCAGAACCCGCACCTCAAAAAGGATCTCGCCGTCTTGGTCGTGGACGGCGGCTACGGCTTCGGCAACGGCGAAGTGATCCCGGCCGGCCCCTTGCGCGAAACCGTGGCGGCGGGCCTCGCCCGCGCCGACCTGATCGTGGTGCTCGGCGAGGACCGGGTCGGGCTGAGCCAGCAGATCCCGCGCCTCTTCACCGCCGGAGACATGCCGCCGCTGCTCCATGCCGAGATCCGGCCGCACGATCCCGATCGCCGGCTGGAAGGCCGCCGTCTGCTCGCCTTCGCCGGAATCGCGCGGCCGGAGAAGTTCTTCGCCTCGCTGCGCGGGCTCGGTGCGTCGATCGCCGAGCAGAAGGCGTTCGGCGACCACCACCGCTTCACCGACGCCGAGCTGGCCGACCTTGAGCAGCGGGCCGCGGCCCTGGAGGCCGCGCTCATCACCACCGAGAAGGACTGGGTGCGCCTGCCGCCGAGCTTGCGGTCGCGCGTCGCGCGCCTGGCGGTCGAGGTTGAGTGGCAGGAGCCCGCCGCCCTCGGCCGGCTGCTCGACGCCTTCCTGGCTGGCCACGACCTGGGCCGGACGATCGACTAGGACGGCTGCTCCGCGGGCGCGGGCATCGGCGGCACCAGCAGGGCGGGGTCGATGCGCTCCCCGAACCAGTTCATGCGCCAGTCGAGATGCGCGCCGGTCGAACGGCCGGTGGAGCCGACCGTGCCGATCAGCTCGCCGCGCGCGACATGCTGCCCCACCTCGACCGCGATCTCCTTGAGGTGCAGGAAGGTCGAGGACAGGCGGTGGCCGTGGTCGACGATCACCGTGCCGCCGGTGTAATAGAGGTCGGGCTCGGCGAGCGTCACCACGCCGTCGGCCGGGGCCAGCACCGGCGTGCCTTCGGGCGCGGCGATGTCGATGCCGTAATG
>CAZDBC010000437.1:0-3430 GCA_964503295.1 uncultured Kiloniellaceae bacterium
ATGGACGCCGGACAGCGGATCGACACGGCTCTGCAACGCGCGCTGGGTCGCGCCGCTGGCGGGGCGGCGCCGCCGCACATCGCGGCGGCCGTCCGGGCCGCGGTCTTTCCGGGCGGCGCCAGGGTCCGTCCGCGGCTGTGCCTCGCCGTGGCCGAGGCCTGCGGCGATCCCCATCCGGCCATCAGCGAAGGGGCCGCGGCGGCGATCGAGCTCCTGCATTGCGCCTCGCTGGTTCACGACGACCTGCCCTGCTTCGACGATGCCGGCCTGCGCCGCGGCCGGCCCACGGTGCATCGCCAGTACGGCGAGCCTCTGGCGCTGCTGTCGGGCGATGCCCTGATCGTCCTCGCCTTCGAGACCATCGCCCGCGAGGCGGCGCTGGTGCCCGAGCGCGTCGCGCCGCTGATCGCCATCGTCGGCCGCGCGGTCGGCCTGCCGCACGGCATCACCGCCGGCCAAGCCTGGGAAAGCGAGGCGGTGGTGCCGCTGCAGGACTATCACCGCGCCAAGACCGGCGCCCTGTTCGTCGGGGCGACCGCGGCCGGCGCCACCGCCGCCGGCGCCGATCCGGCGGACTGGCTGGCGCTCGGCGAACGTCTCGGCGAGGCCTATCAGGTCGCCGACGATCTGCGCGACGCCACCGCCGAAGAGGCGGAACTCGGCAAGCCGGTCGGTCAGGACGCCGTCCATGCCCGGCCAAATGCGGTCGGCGAGCTCGGCGTGGCCGGCGCGCTCGATAGATTGCGCGGTCTGGTGGCTGCCGCCATCGATGGCATTCCGCCGTGCCGCGGCGCGGCCACGCTCGAGGCCCTGATCCTGGCGGAGGCCAAGCGCCTCGTGCCCAAGAAGCTGGCCCAGCAGGCCGCCTAGCGGGACGGGTTGGCCATGGCGGCCGAGCAGCACTACCGGCCGGTCCCCTTCGAGACCCTGAGCGGCGCCTGGCAGGATCTGCGCAACCGTCTGCTCGCGCGAACCTCCTTTCAGCGCTGGGCCCGTCGCTTTCCGCTGACCCGACCGGTCGCCCGGCGCCGCACCCGCGAGCTCTTCGATCTCTGCGCCGGCTTCGTCTACGCCCAGGTGCTGCACGCCTGCGTCCGCCTCGACCTGCTGCGCCGACTGGAGGCGGGACCGCGCTCGGCAGAGTCGCTGGCGCCCGAATTGGGCCTCGCGCCGGCGGCGGCGGAGCGCCTGCTGCGAGCGGCGGCAGCCTTGCGCCTGGTCGCGCGGCGGCGCGGCGGCTATGGGCTCGGCGATCTCGGCGCCGCCCTGCTCGCCAATCCGGGCGCGTTGGCCATGATCGCCCATCACGAAATGCTCTACGACGACCTGCGCGACCCGGTGGCGCTGCTGCGCGGCGAGGCCGATACGGCCCTGTCGCGCTTCTGGGCCTATGCCGCGGCCGAGCGGCCGGCCAAGCTGGGCGACCGCGAGATCGCCGACTACAGCCTGCTGATGGCGCGCTCCCAGGCGCTGGTCGCGGCCGAGGTGCTCGATGCCTACCGCGTCGAGAGCCACCGCCGCCTGCTCGACGTGGGCGGCGGGACCGGCGAGTTCCTGGTCGCCGCCGCGGGGCGCGCCCCCCGACTCGAGCTCCGGCTGTTCGATCTGCCGGCGGTCGCCGCGCGCGCCCGCGCGCGCCTGGCCGAGGCCGGTCTGGCCGGGCGCAGCCGCGTTCACGGCGGCGACGTCTTCCGCGACCCCCTGCCCGAAGGCGCCGATCTGATCACCCTCGTGCGGGTCGTGCACGACCACGACGACGCGGCCGCGGCCACCCTTCTGGCCGCCGCACGCCGGGCGCTGGCGCCCGGCGGAACCCTGCTGCTCGCCGAGCCGATGGCCGGCCAGCGCGGCGCAGAGCCGATCGGCGATGCCTACTTCGGCTTCTACCTCCTGGCCATGGGGCGCGGCCGGCCGCGCAGCGCCGCCGAACTGGGCGCACTTTTGCGCGCGGCGGGCTTCGGCGAAGCGCGCCCGATCGCCACGCGAATGCCGCTCCTGACCGGCCTGATGGCGGCGCGGGCGTGACGCTTGGAAGAAAAAGTGTGAATTCAACTTGACACCTTTATACGTAAATCTACACTGACAACACACAGGAAGCGAAGATCGGTTGCCCCGGCATCCGGTTCGACAGGGGACAGAATGCACACCACCGCCGTCGTCATGGAAAAGCCCGAGCAGTTGACGCTCAGTCGGCTGGCGCTCGCCGCGCCGGGGGACGACGACGTGGTGGTCGATGTCGACTGGAGCGCGATCAGCACCGGCACCGAGCGTCTGCTGTGGACCGGCCGCATGCCGCCCTTCCCGGGCATGGGCTATCCGCTGGTTCCGGGCTACGAGGCCGTGGGGCGGATTCGCCAGGCCGGGCCGGCATCGGGCCGGACGGAGGGCGAGCAGGTCTTCGTGCCCGGCGCGCGCTGCTACGGCGAGGTCCGCGGCCTGTTCGGCGCAGCGGCCGCGCGCGTCGTCGTGCCGGGAAATCGCGTGCGACCGGTTGCGCCCGACCTGGGCGAGCGCGGCGTGCTTTTGGCCCTGGCCGCAACGGCGCAGCACGCGCTCGCCGGCGCGACCCCGCCCGACCTGATCGTCGGCCACGGCGTCCTCGGGCGCCTGCTCGCGCGCCTGACCTTGGCCCAGGGCGCGCCCGCCCCGACCGTTTGGGAACGCCTGCCCGAGCGCCGCGCCGGCGCCGCGGGATACTCCGTCGTGGCGCCGGAGGACGACGATCGCCGCGACTATCGCGCGGTCTACGACGCAAGCGGCGACTCCGGCCTGCTCGATGCCCTGATCGCGCGGCTCGCGCCGGGCGGCGAGGTCGTGCTCGCCGGCTTCTACAGCGAGCGCCTCAGTTTCGACTTTCCGCCCGCCTTCATGCGCGAAGCGCGCATCCGGATCGCCGCCGAGTGGCGCGACCCGGACCTGGCCGCGGTCGGCGAGATGGTCGCCGGCGGCAGCCTTTCGCTCGACGGCCTGATCACGCACCGCGCCCCGGCAAGCGATGCCCCGGCCGCCTACCGTACCGCATTCGGCGACGTCGCCTGTCTGAAGATGATCCTCGATTGGAGGGAGCAGCCATGAGCAATGCAGCCACCACCGTGCGCGGCGACACCATGTACGACAAACTGCGTGCCGAGGCGGCGCTCGAGCCCGAGCCGGTAGCCACGGGGCCGGTGACCAAGGAGACCCAGATCATCGCGATCTACGGCAAGGGCGGCATCGGCAAGAGCTTCACCCTCGCCAACCTGTCCTACGTGATGGCGCAGCAGGGCAAGAAGGTCCTGCTGATCGGCTGCGATCCCAAGAGCGACACCACCTCGCTGCTGTTCGGCGGGCGCAGCTGCCCGACCATCATCGACACCTCATCGAAAAAGAAACTGGCCGGCGAGGACGTCGGGATCGGCGACGTCTGCTTCAAGCGCGACGGCGTTTTCGC
>CAZDBC010000438.1:0-2990 GCA_964503295.1 uncultured Kiloniellaceae bacterium
GAAACCTTGGCCGCCTCCCGGAAGCCCTCCGGACCGAGCGGTCGCGCCGCGGTCACGACCCTCAAGCCGGCCGCGCCAGCGGTGCGGCCTCCTCGCGCGGGCGGCGCTTGACGTGGCGCAGCAGGGCGGTCACCGCCGCCGGCGTCACGCCGGGCAGCCGCGCGGCGGCGCCCAGGGTTGCCGGGCGGGCCGTGGCCAGGCGCTGCCGCGCCTCGGTCGAGAGACCGGGGACCGCAGCGTAATCGAGCTCGGCGGGCAGGCGCAGCGCTTCGTCGCGCCGAAAGGCGCGAATGTCCGCCTCCTGCCGCTCCAGATAGCCGGCATAGCGTGCAGCGATCTCGATCTGCGTCGCGATCGGCTTTGGTACCTTGTCCAGTTCCGGCCAGATTGCGGCGAGCCGGGCCAGGTCCACATCCCGGTAGCGCAGAAGATCGAACGCGCTGCGCCGCTGACCGTCGGCATTCACCACGATGCCCCGGCGCGCCAGTTCCGAAGGTGTCGCCGACAGCCGGCGGGCCAGATCGAGCCCCTCCTCCAGGGCCGTCGCCTTGGCCCGCCAGGCGGCGGCGCGCCGCGGCCCCACGCAGCCGACGGCCAGGCCGCGCGGGGTCAGCCGCTGGTCGGCATTGTCGGCGCGCAGATGCAGCCGGTACTCGGCGCGGCTGGTGAACATGCGGTAGGGCTCGGCAACTCCGCGGGTGACCAGGTCGTCGATCATCACGCCCATGTAGGCTTCGGCGCGATCGACCACGAAACCTTGGGATTGGGTGCCGGCGCCCGCTGCGGCCGCGGCCAGCGCGGCGTTGATCCCAGCGAGCAGCCCCTGGGCGGCCGCCTCCTCGTAGCCCGTCGTGCCGTTGATCTGCCCGGCAAGGTACAGCCCGGGCAGCCGGCGGGTCTCGAGCGTCGGCTCGAGCTCGCGGGGATCGACATGATCGTACTCGATGGCGTAGCCCGGCCGCAGGATGACGGCTCGTTCCAAGCCCGGAATGGTCTTGAGCAGGTTCGCCTGCACCTCCTCGGGCAGCGAGGTCGAGATTCCGTTCGGGTAGACCGTCGGGTCGTCCAGCCCTTCGGGCTCCAGGAAGATCTGATGGCGCTCCCGGTCGGCGAAACGCACGACCTTGTCCTCGATCGAGGGGCAATAGCGCGGGCCCGCGCTCTCGATGGCGCCGCTGTAGATCGGCGCCCGGTGCAGGTTGGCCCTGAGCAGCGCGTGGCCCGCCGGCCCGGTGTGCGTGATGTGGCAGACCACCTGCTCTCGATCGATCGACTCGGTCAGCGTCGAAAAGGGTTCGGGTGGCCGGTCCCCGGGCTGCACCTCCAGACCGGCATAGTCGATGCTGGCGCCGTCCAGGCGCGGCGGCGTGCCGGTCTTCAGCCGGCCCAGCGCGAAACCGGCCTGCTCCAAGCTGCGGGCGAGCCCCACGGCGGGCGCCTCGCCGATGCGACCGGCGGCGAAGCGGCGCTCGCCGATGTGGATTACGCCGCGCAAGAAGGTGCCGGTCGTCAGCACGACGGCCGCCGCCGAGAGCCTGCGGCCATCCGCCGTGACCACGCCGACGCAGCGCCCCTTCCGATCGAGCGCGAGGTCTTCGACCGCAGCCTCGACGATCGACAGGCCGTGCTGTCCGTCCAGAAGCTCCTGCACTGCACGGCGGTAGAGCGCGCGGTCGGCCTGCGCGCGCGGCCCCCGGACGGCCGGTCCCTTGCTGCGGTTGAGCACGCGGAACTGAATCCCGCCGCGGTCCGCGGCCAGCCCCATCACGCCGTCGAGGGCGTCGATCTCCCGCACCAGATGGCCCTTGCCGAGCCCGCCGATCGCCGGGTTGCACGACATCACGCCGACAGAGTCCCGCCGGTGGGTCACCAGCAGAGTCGCGGCGCCGCAGCGCGCCGCGGCGGCGGCCGCTTCGCACCCCGCGTGGCCGCCGCCGACCACGATCACGTCATAGTCCACCATGAGCTCTCCATCCGGAAGCGACCGTGCCGCCGCGTGTCCTGCCAAGGCACGACGCCGCCGGGCAAACGGATACGATGTTTCACGTGAAACCTTCCGTTAACCAATCTCGGCCCGTTCGCCTGTTCATTTGCCGATGCAGAATTCCCGGAACAGGGCATCGAGCACCTCCTCCACGTCGACCCGCCCGGTAATCCGCCCGAGCGACCGCAGCGCCAGCCTGAGGTCCTCCGCCAGCAACTCGCTCTCGCCACTTAGGGCGGCCCGGTCGAGCGCGGCCAGGGTCTCGCGGAGGGCGACGCGATGACGCGCCCGCGTGAGCCCGGGCGCCGCCAGCGCCGGCGCCAGCTCATCGGCGACGCGGCCCTCCAGCGCCGCCAGAAGCCCGTCCAGGCCCGTTCCGTGGAGCACCGACATCAGGAACCGCCGATCCGGCGCAATGCCCGCCGCCCCCAGGGCCTCCGTCGCCCGCGCCCGCCCGGCCTCGTCCAGAAGATCGCGCTTGTTCAGCACGATCAGGCCGGCCTCCGCGGCCAGCGCCCGCTCGTCCGGCGGCGGCCCCTCGGCCCCGGCCCAGCCCCGCGCATCGAACACGGCGATCGCCAGGTCGGACTCCGCCAGGCGGGCCCGCGCCCGCTCGATACCGATGCGCTCGAGGGCCGCGTGCGGATCGCCGGGCGCCGCATCGGAGTCCCCGGGCGCCCGCAGGCCCGCGGTGTCGGCCAGAATCACGGGATAGCCGCCGAGGTCCAGGCGCACCTCCACGACGTCGCGGGTGGTCCCGGGCACCGTCGAGACGATCGCCGCGTCGCGCCGCGCCAGCGCATTGAGCAGGCTCGACTTGCCGGCGTTGGGCGGACCGACGATGGCGATCATCACCCCCTCGCGCAGCCGCTCGCCGGCACGGGCATCGGCCAGAAGCCCGCGCATGTCGCGGCGCAGCGCCTCGATCCGGCCGGCCAGCGCCGCCTCCAGCCCGCCGGGGAGGTCCTCGTCCGGAAAATCGATCGCCGCCTCGGCTTCCGCCAGG
>CAZDBC010000438.1:3000-3420 GCA_964503295.1 uncultured Kiloniellaceae bacterium
GAAGGCGGCGATGTTGTAGAACCCCGCCGGCGGGTTCTCCCAGGTGAAGCTCCACCGGCCGTCCGGCTCCACTTCGGCCTCACCCAGAAGCGTTTCCTCGCCGAAGGCACCGCGCATGGGCTGATGTGCGTCCACGTATTCCAGCCCGCCGGGCAGGTCCTCGTCAGGAAAATCGATCGCCGCCTCGGCTTCCGCCAGGGCCGCGATCAGCTCCCGCCGCCAGCTCTCGACCAGCCCTGCCAGCGCCCCGTCCATCTGGCGCAGCGCCTGGCGGCGCTGCGCCTCGGTCTCCGCCGCGACCAGATCGGCGAGGCCCTCGACGGCGCTGAGATCGAGCTTGCCGGCCTCGAAGGCGCGCCGGGTGAACTCGCCCGGCTCGGCCGGCCGCAGCCCCTCGAGCATCGACAGCGACGAGAGAAC
>CAZDBC010000439.1:0-3414 GCA_964503295.1 uncultured Kiloniellaceae bacterium
GACGCGCGGGCCGGCGGCGCCGGCGCGCCGGACGGCCGGCGGCAGGGCGACGAGGCCCAGGGCGAGTCCCAATCCGGCGAGGACGCTGCGGCGCCCGAGGTGCGGGCCGCGCGGAGAGGGCGGGGCGAGGGCGGGCATGGCGGCTACTCCAGGCGCTGCGACTGCTGCTGCTGACGGAACTGGCGGTTGATCTGGTCGTGGCGGGCGCGGATCTCGGCCGGCCAAGTGCTCTTGATGTAGGCCAGGACGGCGGCGATCTCACGGTCGCTGAGGATGTCCTCGTAGGCGGGCATGTCGCTCTCGTAGCCCGGCCCGGCGAGCGCGGCGACGCCGTACTTGGTCATGGCGAAGAGCTGTTCGTCGGGGTGGTGCCAAGTATGCCCGCTCGGGTCGTGGGGCGGGGCCGGCAGGCGGCCGTCGGCGCGGCGCGTGCGCCAGTTGGCCTGGCCCTCCAGGTCGGTGCCGTGGCAGGAGGCGCAGTGCTCGGCGTAGAGCATCTCGCCGCGCGCTACCAGTTCGGCGTCGTCGGGGTCGATGGCGACGGCCCCGGCCGTGCCCTGGCCGCTCGCCCAGGTCCACCACCAGGCGGCGCCGCCGACCGCGACCAGCGCGAGCGCCGCGGCGGCGCCGAGCAGCCAGGCCGGCGCCTTCATCGCGGCCCGGCGTCGGGCGCGGCGCCGGCCAGGTCATCGAGGATCGGGCAGTCCGGACGCGCGTCGCCGTGGCAGGCCTCGGCGAGTCGGCCGAGCGTCGCGCGCAGCCCCTGAAGCTCGGCGATGCGCCGGTCGATGTCGGCGATGCGCGCGAGCGCCAGGGCCTTGACGTCGGCGCTGGCACGGCTGCGGTCCTCGTAGAGCGACAGCAGGTGGCGGCAGTCCTCGATCGAGAAGCCGAGCTTGCGCGCGCGCGCCAGGAAGCGGAGCTTGTGCAACTCGCTCGCGCCGTACTCGCGGTAGCCGTTGTCCCGGCGCCCCGGGCGGAGCAGGCCGATCTCCTCGTAATAGCGGATCGTCTTGGCGGGCAGCCGGCTGGCGACCGCGGCTTCACCGATGTTCATGGTCCACGTCCCTCGTGCTGTCGCTGGAGCGCCGCGCGCCCCGACCAGCTTTTCCAGATGGGACCGAAAGGCTGAAGCTTCCAGTCACGGGAAGGTCAAGCGCGGCGGCGGCGGTGCGGCGAGCGCCCTACCAGGCAAAGCGCGCCAGGGCGTAGGTCGGCGCGGCGCCGTGGGCCGCGGCCAGTCGCCGCAGGGCCGCTTCGGGCCCGGCCCGGCCGCCGTCGCCGGCCAGTTCCTCGCCGTGCAGGCCCTCCAGGATCAGCAGGCTGTCGAGCCCGACGGCGTGCGCCCCGGCGACGTCGTGGGCCAGGGAATCGCCGACCGCCAGGACGCGCGCGGGTGGCAGCGGGCGCAGGCGCGCCAGGGCACGGCGGTAGACGAAGGGGTGCGGCTTGCCGAGCATCACGACCGGGCCGCCGAGGTCGCGGTAGCGCAGGGCGATGGTCCCCGGCGCGATCTGGCGCCCCTGCGGCGTGATGCCCTCGAGGTCGGGATTGGCGCAGACCAGCGTCAGGCCGCGCCCGGCGGCGGCGCGCAGCAGGGGATCAAAGGCCGCGGCCGGCGGCGGCGGGTCGCCGAGGCTGGCGAGCAGCAGGAAATCGGCCTCCTCGACGCGCCCGACCGTGGCGACCTCCAGGCCGTCGAGCAGGTCCGGGGCGGTCGCCGCGCCGAGCAGCAGGCAGCGCAGCGGGCCGGCCGCCGGCCGGTGCCGGTCGGCGCGCAGCGCCTCGGCGTGGCCGGCCAGATAGTCGCGCACCAGCTCGCCCGAAGACAGCAGCTCGTCGTAGAGCTCGGGCGCGATGCCGATGCGCGCGAGGCGTTCGCGGTTGGGCGCCGCGCGCTTGCCCGAATTGGTCAGGACCAGAACGCGCCGGCCCGCAGCGCGCAGCCGCTCCAGGCAGTCGAGCACGCCGGGGTAGGGCGCGCGGCCGTCGTGCAGCACGCCGTACTGGTCGAGCAGGTAGCCGTCGTAGCGCGCGACGACGGCGCTCAGGCCGGACAGCAGGGTGGGCATGGGCAACGCGGCTCGTGGCGAGAAAGGGGGCAGGGCTGGGACAGGCCGCGGCCATGCTAGCCCAAGGCGCGCGCCGCCGCACGCGCCGCGGGCCGGCGCGGTCGGCCGGCGCTACTCGGCGGCGCGGGACTGCGCGGCCGCGGTTTCCCCGCCGTCGACCGCCGCCTGCTCCGTCGGCGGCCTGTCGCCGACCAGGTAGCTGTAGACCACGGGAATGACGAAGAGGGTGAACAGCGTGCCGACCAGCAGGCCGCCGACGATCACGAGGCCGATGTCCTGTCGGCTCTGCGCGCCGGCGCCCGTCGCGATGGCGAGCGGCACGGCGCCCAGCACCATGGCGCCGGTGGTCATGAGGATGGGGCGCAGGCGCAGCACCGCGGCCTCGACCACCGCCTCGCGCACCCTGGTGCCCCGTTCGCGGATCTGGTTGGCGAACTCGACGATCAGGATGCCGTGCTTGGTAATGAGGCCGATCAGGGTGACCAGGCCGACCTGGCTGTAGATGTTCAGGGTCGAGCCGTCGAGCCACAGCGCGAGCAGGCCCCCGGTGATCGACAGCGGCACCGTCAGCATGATGATGAAGGGGCTGCGGAAGCTCTCGAACTGGGCGGCGAGCACCAGGTAGATGAAGGCCAGCGCGAGCACGAAGGTGAAGTAGATCGAGGCGCTCGAGTCCTGGAACTCGCGCGACTGCCCGGCATAGTCGACCTGCGCCGAGGCGGGCAGGATCTCGGCCGCCGCCTCGTTCAGGAAGGCCAGCGCCTCGCCGAGGGAATAGCCCTCCGCTAGGTTCGCCGTAATCTGCGCCGAGCGCAGCTGATTGAAGTGGCCGAGCTCCTGCGGCGCGACGGTCTCTTCGAGCGTCACCAGGTTGGACAGCTGGACGAACTCGCCGGTCTCGCCGCGCACGTAGATGCGGCGCAGGTCGTCGGGGGTCGCGCGGTCGACGTCGGCGACCTGGACCACGACGTCGTACTGCTGGCCCTCGCGCTTGAAGCGGGTGACCTGACGGCCGCCCATCATGGTCTCCAGGGTGCGCCCGAGCACGCCGATCGGAATGTTCACGTCGGCCACCTTGTCGCGGTCGACCTGAACCTTGAGCTGCGGCGTGTTGAGCTTGAGGCTCGATTCCAGGTTGGCCAGGCCCGGGTTGTCCCGCGCCCGCGCCATGAGCTCCTCGGCCATGCGGTTGAGCTCTTCGTAGGGCTGCGAGGTCATGATCACGAACTGCACCGGCTTTTCGCTGCTGCGCTGCCCGAGCGGCGGCGGATTGACCGGGAAGGCGAGAATGCCGGGCACGCCGAACATCGCCGGCTGCAGGCTCTTGGCGACCTCCTGCTGC
>CAZDBC010000440.1:0-3410 GCA_964503295.1 uncultured Kiloniellaceae bacterium
GGTCCGGCCTGCTCGACGGGGTCGTGGAGCTGCTCGACCGGGATCTCGGCGAGGTACCTTACGCGGAGCGCTGGTGGCCGCTGCGCCAATGGGCGGCCCGGCGGAGTTTCGAGGACGGCAGCTACGACGTCGCCTACAGGCTCGCCGCGGCCCACGGCGTCGAGTCGGGGCTCGCCTTCGCCGAGGGCGAGTGGTTCGCCGGCTGGCTCGCCCTGCGCTTCCTCCACCGCCCCGAAGCCGCCTATCGCCATTTCGCCAGGCTGCACGAGGGGGTTACGACACCGATCTCGCTGGCCCGGGGCGCCTACTGGGCGGGCGAGGCCGCGCGGGCGATGGGCAGATCGGACTGGGCGACGCGCTGGTACGAGATCGCCACCGAGCACTTCACCGTATTCTACGGACAGCTCGCGGCCCAACGCCTCGATCGTCCGCTGCCGGAACGACTGCCCGAGGCGCCGCCGCCGACCGCCGCCGAACGGCAAGCCTTCGCGGAGAAGGAACTGGTCAGGATGGCGGCCCTCCTGGGCGAGATCGGCGAGGAGGAGTTGCAGTCGATCTTCCTGCTGCGGCTGCGGCTCGATGCGCGCAGACCGTCCGACTTCGCCCTCTTGGCCGATTTCGCCGTGTCGCTCGACCGGCGCGACCAGGCGCTGCGCACGGCAAAGGACGCCCGCGATGCCGGCATCCTGCTGCCCGATCTGCTGTTTCCCGTGCTGCCGCACCGCCTCGACGATCGACCGGAGCCGGCGCTGGTCTATGCCGTTATCCGCCAGGAGAGCGAGTTCTACCGCCGGGCGCAATCGCACGCCGGGGCGCGCGGGATGATGCAACTGCTGCCCTCGACCGCGAAGGGCGTCGCCCGGAAGCTGGGGATCCCGTACAGCCTGGGTCGCCTGACCGAGGATCCGCTCTATAATGTGACCCTGGGCCGGAGCTATCTCAACGAGATGCTGGAGCGTTTCGACGGCTCCTATGTCCTCGCCCTGGCCGCCTACAACGCGGGTCCGAGCCGGGCGGCGCGCTGGCGCCGGGAGCTGGGCGACCCGCAGGACCCGGCCGTCGACGTGGTCGACTGGATCGAAAGCCTGCCCTTCGGCGAGACCCGGAACTACATCCAGCGCATCCTGGAAAGTCTCGCCGTCTATCGGCTCCGTCAGCCCGGCCGCCCGCACCCGCCGGTCATCTCGATCGCCAGTACGCGCGGCTAAGCCGGGCGGGCGACTGCCCGGTCGCTCGCACCCGCCAGCGCGGCCGGCCCGCTTGCCAGATTCTCCGTCCCGAAAGCCCCGGTCTTGCCCCGGCCCCGGCGGCCCTCCCACCCACGCCCGGTTTGGAATTGGCGTTTTCATGCAATTTTGGTTGTTTCTTACGACAAGAGCGTTTTTCATGGGGCGAATTGCAGACTCAAGGGCATTACGGTGCAGGACTTCGGCGCGGCATTCGTTGAGGCCTTCCGGCTGATCGCCTCGGGCGACGCCACGCTCGCCGAGATCGTTTTCCTTTCGCTTCAGGTCAGCCTCGGGGCCGTGGCGCTGGCCTGCCTGATCGGCCTGCCGCTCGGCGCCGCCACCGGCGCCCTCCGGTTTCCCGGCCGGAGCGCTCTCACCGTCTTGCTGAACGCACTGATGGGCCTGCCGCCCGTGGTGGTCGGTCTGCTGGTCTACCTCATGCTGTCCAACGCCGGCCCGCTCGGCGTGCTGCAGCTGCTCTATACGCCTACGGCGATGGTCATCGCCCAGACCATCCTGGTGACGCCCATCGTCGCCGCGCTCGCGCGGCAGGTGATCGAGGACCTGCAGGGCGAATATGCCGAGCAGCTCGCCTCGTTGCGGGTCGGGCCGGTCCAGCGCATGTTCACGCTCCTGTGGGACGCCCGCTTCAGTCTTCTGACCGTCGCGCTGGCCGGCTTCGGCCGGGCCATCGCCGAAGTCGGCGCCGTGATCATCGTCGGTGGCAACATCGCCCACGTGACCCGGGTGATGACCACGACGATCGCGCTCGAGACTTCCAAGGGCAATCTGTCGCTCGCCCTTGCGCTCGGGCTGATCCTCATTGCCATCGCGGTCGCGGTGAACGCGGCGGTCATGGCCTTGCGCACAACCGCGGTGCGCTCGGCCTATGCTTGAGCGTCTCCGCCAGGACGCCGGAGGACATCCAAGCGTGTCCGAGGAGAAGGCGCCCGTGCTGATCGAAGCGCGAGGACTCAGCTTCGAGGCCGGCGGCAGCCGGCTGCTCGGGCCCCTCGACATGACCGTCCGTCGGGGCCGCAGGCTGGTCGTCCTGGGCCCGAACGGTTCGGGCAAGAGCCTTCTGCTGAGGCTGTTGCACGGCCTGATCGCGCCGACGGACGGACAGGTAATCAAGCACGGTCGCGACAGCGGGACGAGCAATGGTCTCGAGAGCGAACGCGAGGCCATGGTGTTCCAACGCCCGGTCATGCTGCGCCGCTCGGCGGCCGCAAACGTGCGCTACGCGCTCTCTCTGCGCGGCGTGCCCTGGCAGGACCGCGCCACGCGGGCCATGGCAGCGCTGGAGCGCGCCGGTCTGACCGCGCTCGCAAAACGCCCGGCCCGCGTCCTGTCGGGCGGCGAACAGCAGCGGCTCGCCCTCGCCCGAGCGCTGAGCCTGGAACCGGAGGTGCTGTTCCTCGACGAGCCGACGGCCAGCCTCGATCCCTACTCCATGTCCGCGATCGAGAGCTTGATCGCCGACGCGCACGATGGCGGCACGACCATCGTCATGGTGACCCACGACCTCGGGCAGGCGCGGCGCCTGGCGGACGAGATTGTCTTCCTGCACCGTGGTCGAATCGTCGAGCGCGCCACGGTCGAAGACTTCTTCAGACAGCCGGGAAGCGAGGCCGCCCGGTCCTTCCTCGAAGGACGGATCGTTCACTAGCCGGCCCGACACGCCGAAGGGACGAACAGAACATGGGCAAGATCAAGACTGTTCGGAGAGCCGTCCTGGCAGCCGCTCTGGCCGTGCCCCTCGCAACCGCCGCGCAGGGGGGCGACGACGCGTTCATACTCGTCCAGTCGACGACCTCGACCCAGAATTCCGGCCTGTTCGACCACATCCTGCCGATGTTCACCGAAAAAACCGGCATCGAGGTCCGGGTGGTCGCCGTCGGCACCGGTCAGGCGATCAAGAACGCGCGCAACGGCGACGGCGACATCCTCTTCGTGCATGCCAGGAGCGCCGAGGAGACGTTCGTGGAGGAGGGCTACGGCGTCGAGCGCTTCGACGTCATGTACAATGATTTCGTCATCGTGGGTCCCGCGAGCGATCCGGCCGGCGTCTCTGGCATGTCCGACACCCCGGCCGCGCTGAAGAGGATCGCTTCGTCCGAGGCGGTTTTCGCCTCGCGCGGCGACGACTCCGGCACGCACAAGAAGGAGATGAGCCTGTGG
>CAZDBC010000441.1:0-3400 GCA_964503295.1 uncultured Kiloniellaceae bacterium
CGGGACCGATGATGGTGGTGTGCAGCGAACGGTATCCGTTCGGCTTTGGCGTCGAGAGATAGTCCTTGAAGCGCCCGGGCACGACCGGATAGCGGCTATGCAGAATGCCCAACGCCTGGTAGCACTCGGCAATATCCTTGACCACGATCCGAAACGCCATGATGTCGGAGAGCTGCTCGAACGTGACGTTCTTGCGCTGCATCTTGCGCCAGATCGAGTAGGGCGTCTTGACTCGGCCCGAGATCCCGGCCTCGAGCCCTTCCCGGGCCAGATCGCGCTTCAGCTCGTCGACGATTCGCGTCGAGGTGTCCTCGCCGCGTTCGCGCAGGAAGTCCAGCCGGGCCAGGATGGAGTTGCGACCCTCGGGGTTGAGCTGGGCGAAGGCAAGATCCTCGAGCTGGTCCTTGAAGCCCTGCATGCCGAGGCGTTCGGCCAGCGGCGCGTAGATCTCCATGGTCTCCATGGCGATCCGCCGTCGCTTCTCCTCCGACTCGATGTAGTGGAGGGTGCGCATGTTGTGCAGCCGGTCGGCCAGCTTGACCAGCAGCACGCGAATGTCCTCCGACATCGCGAGGAGCAGCTTGCGGAAGTTCTCGGCGTGCTTGGTCTGCTCCGACTGCAGCTCGAGACGTCCCAGCTTGGTGACACCGTCGACCAGGCGCGCGGTCTCGGCGCCGAACAGGCGCTCTATATCCTCGAGCGAGGCGTCCGTGTCCTCGACCACGTCATGCAGCAGGGCGGTGATGATCGAGGAATCGTCGAGCTTCATGACGGTCAGGATGCCGGCCACCTCGATGGGGTGCGAGAAATAGGGGTCGCCGGAGGCTCGGGTCTGGGAGCCATGCATCTTCATGGCGTAGACATAGGCACGGTTCAAGGCGTCCTCGTCCGCGCCCGGATCGTAGGACTTGACTCGCTCAACCAAGTCGAACTGTCTGATCATTCCACGCTCAACCAGAGGTCGGGAAGCCCAGCCCGGAGCAGTAAAATACCTTCAGCTGCTGGCCGGGCCAAGTGCCCCCTGGCGCGGGAACAGGCGACAGGACCGCCCGTCTGCTGCACGCACAGCCCCGACACTTCGGCCGAGCCGTGCCAGCGGACGTCAGTCCTCGACCTCCTCGTCTTCGTAGAGCTGACCCGATGTCTCGCCGTCGGACTCGTCTGATTCCTCGGACCCGGAATCAGCCTCGGAATCGGCCTCCTCCTCACGGCCGGCGCTGGCACCGGCCCCGCCCAGGACCTCGGACTGTCCGGCGGGCAGCTCGCCGGAGGCGGGCATCCGGAACTCCGTACCCTCCTCTTCCGGCTCGTCGATTTCGACGTGCTTCTGCAGGGTCTGGACGAGGTTGTTGCCGAGATCTTCCAGGCTGATGGTTCCGTCGGCGATTTCGCGCAGGGCGATGACGGGGTTCTTGTCGTTGTCTTTGGGCACCGTTAGCGGCGCGCCGCCCGCGATCTGACGGGCACGCTGAGCCGACAGCATGACCAGTTCGAAGCGGTTCGGGACCCTTTGGACGCAGTCCTCAACCGTGACGCGTGCCATAGTAACTCCATGATGTTTTGGCCGGCCGGCCGCGGCTGAGCGCCGCGTGGAACGCAAATATAGGCAGCCCCAAGGGGGCCTGCAAGCCCGGCCCGACCTTACCCATCGAGGCGCCGACCCGGCATGCGGGGACCGTCAAGGCCGCGGCCCAAGTCTGCGCGACGCTTGGCGCGAATCTTCTAATGCTATGATAAAATGACATAATACCTGGATCCAGCCAGCCCTAGGCATCCAGTGGCTCGGCGGTCTGGTCAGCCGGCAGCGCGGCGATCAGGGCATCGAGCGGCTCGCCGCTGACGGGGTGGCGCCAGTCCGGGGCCAATTCGGCCAGGGGGAGCAGCACGAAGGCGCGTTCAGCCATGCGCGGGTGCGGCAGTTCGAGCGGTCCGTCCAAGGTGACGACTTGGTCGTCATAGGCGAGCAGGTCGAGGTCGATGGCGCGTGCCTCGTTACGCGCCCTGCGCCGACGGCCGAGCGCACGCTCGACCGCATGCAGACGATCGAGCAGCGCCGGCGCCGGAAGCGCCGTCTCCACTTCGGCGACGGCATTGACGAACCAGGGCTGATCGGACGGTGGCACGGGAGCGCTGCGGTACCAGCGCGACCGCCGCACGACCTTGACATCGGTGCCGTGAAGCGCTTTAAGCGCGTGTTCGCAGGTGTCCAGCGGCCCGCCGATTTGCGGACTGCCGAGATTCGAGCCGACGCCGATCAAAATCACTCCGTCGGCCCCTTCGTCAGGTCGAAAGCGCGCCCGCCACTCCATCCGACGGTGGCGCCCCTGCCGCCAACACGCGAACCCATCGCCGCGCAAAGACGTGTCTTGCGAAGAAATGGCAAGACATTCAATGGGTTTAGTGCTAATTTGAGGATCAAATGAAATTCTTTCCCGCTGAACGGGTCGCCATCTTCATCGACGGGGCGAATCTCTACGCCACGGCGCGAACGCTTGGCTTCGACATCGATTACAAGAAGCTCCAGGACGTCTTTCTCGAGAGCTGCCATCTGGTTCGCTCGTTTTATTATACGGCACTCGTGGAAGACCAGGAGTATTCGCCGATCCGGCCGCTGGTCGACTGGCTCGACTACAACGGCTACACCATGGTGACCAAGCCGACCAAGGAGTTCACGGACGCCGCCGGACGCCGCAAGGTCAAGGGCAACATGGACATCGAGCTCGCCATCGACGTCATGGAGATGGCCGAGCACGTCGATCACATCGTGCTTTTCTCGGGCGACGGCGACTTCCGGCGGCTGGTCGAAGCGATCCAGCGCAAGGGCGTCCGGGTTACTGTGGTCTCGACCGTTCGCTCACAGCCCTCGATGATCGCCGACGAGCTGCGCCGACAGGCCGACCGCTTCGTCGATCTCGCCGAGTTGCGCGACGCGATACGACGCGAAATCCCCGGCGACCAGAGGCGCCAGGCGCGCGCGGAGGCCGAGGAGGACTTCGACGACAGCGACGACTACGGCGATGACGAAGGCTATTACGAGAACGAGGCCATCTGAGCCGGGGCTGTGCATCCTTGCGCTCCTCTCTTGCGGTTGTTGCGTCGCGTGTTCTGATCCACTCAGCCGGCCGCACCTCCGCGCGGCGGCCGGTCGCTCACCTTGAGAGCGGCTCAGGTGCTTGATCCCTCGCGGCACGCACCGGGGCCACCCCCCGACTGCCCGCGCTGCGAACGTCTGGTCAGCTTTCGCGCCGATAATCGCGCAGCCTTTCCGGATTTCCACAACGATCGGGTGGCGTCCTTCGGCCCGCTCGAGGCACCGCTGCTGATCGTCGGCCTGGCACCCGGTCTCAAGGGTGCCAACCGGACCGGGCGGCCGTTCACCGGCGACTACGCCGGCGACCTG
>CAZDBC010000442.1:0-3397 GCA_964503295.1 uncultured Kiloniellaceae bacterium
CTCGTTCGACGACGCCCTGGAAAACCTCACCGCGCAGATCGCGACCATGGGCCAGCACGTCACCCGGATGGTCGAGACGGCCGGCAAGGTGTTTCGGGAACGGGACGTCGAAGGCGCGAAAGGTCTGGTAAGGGAAGACCTGGAGATCGACCGGCAGCACGATGCCATCAACGCCGCTGTGGTCGACGTGCTTTCCCGCTTCCAACCCGTTGCGCGCGACTTGCGGGAAGTGCTGGCGATGGAGCATGTGGCCAGGGATCTGGAGCGAATCGCAGACCACGCGAAAGGCATCGCCAAGCGCTCGATCGCCGGCTCGGCGCCTTTGGCGCCCGGAGGCGTCGCGGAGCTTATGGACCAGTTGCACGATGCCGTCGTGCGCTCCCTTCACGATGTCATGCACGCATTGGACAGTCGCGATGTTGCGCTTGCGGACCAGGTGCGCCGCAGCGACGAGCAGATGGACCAGCTCTATGACGACCTGTTCCACGCGATCATAGCCGATCTCCAGGTATCGAATGGAACGGCCGTCGGCGAGGTTCAGGCGCTGTTCGTGGGCAAGCGCCTGGAGCGTATCGGCGACCACGCGACCAACATCGCCGAGGAAATCCGGTTCATGGCGAAGGGGGATCTGCCGTCGGCGACACGCGAGGTGTGAGATGCCTCGAGAGGGAACGGCACCCGATGATCGTCGGCCGTCCGCTTTCGAGGAATACGATGAGCCGCAGTATTTGCGGTTCGACGATCTGACTGTCGACCTCCATGCATACCGCGTCAGCCGGAGCGGAGGGGTGATCGATTTGGGCCCGATGGAGTACCGGATGCTCTGCTTCTTTCTTCGTCACCCCTCGAAGGTCTTCACCCGCCAGGAATTGATCGACGGCGTGTGGCCGGCGGGCGCGACAGTGGACGTGCGAACCGTCGACGTCCACATCGCCCGCCTGCGTCGCTCTCTCACCCGGTACGGGCACGCCGACCCGATCCGGACGGTCCGAAAGGTGGGATACGCACTGGGCTGAGTCGCAATTCACGAAGGGCTGGATCGTCGCGTTCCGCGAGCCGGCCGGCACGGGCCGGGTTGGTCAACGAGGGTTGTCGCCCGTAACCCGATGGCGACCGCCTGAACACGTTGGTCTACATTCGCCGCGCTTCCGGAGTTCAACATTGAAGATCCGCACTTCATGCGTCGGACAGCCGGCCAGCCTATCCGCGATCGGCTCTCTCTCCGACGAGCCTGCCGAGAGCTGTGCGGAAACCGGCCCTCGCCGGGCGATCTCGGCACATGCTGTCGATGTTTGGCCCCCAGCAACCAAGGCGCCGGAGAGACTCCGTCGGATGGCGCGATCCAGGGGTTGCGGCAGTGGTGGGCCCGGCAGGATTCGAACCTGCGACAGCGCCGTTATGAGCGGCGAGTTCTGACCGCTGAACTACGGGCCCGGCGCCAATCTGACCCGCCCGGCCGAAGCGATCAAGTCCGCCGCCCCGCCGCGGGAGCCGCCGCGCCGGCCGGCGCGCCCAGGCCGACGAAGCCGCCCGCGGTCTCGATGCGCCGCCGTTCGAGGTCGATGGTCATCAGATCCTCGCCGATCGCGACCGGCCCGGCGAAGTCGGCCGCCACCTCCTCGAGCACCGCGGCGCGGTCGCAGCCCGGCGGCACGAAGTGGGTCAGGGCGAGGCAGCCGACGCCGGCTTCTGCCGCGATCTTGCCGACCTCGTCGGACAGGGTGTGATAGGCGGCGACGTTGGCCACCGTTTCGGCGCTGCGCACGCCCGGCACGACCGGCATCTCGCGGTGCACGAAGACCTCGTGTACCAGCAGCTCGGCGCCCCGGGCCGCCTCGATCAGCGCCGGGCAGCGCCGGGTGTCGCCGCTCAGGACCGCGCGCGGCCCAGCCCCTTCGGCCGGCGCGAAGACGAAGCCGAAGGCATGGCGCACCGGCCTGTGGTCGACCGTCACGACCTCGACCGCAAGGTCGCCGAGAACCAGCCGCTCGCCGCCTGCGACCTCGGTCACCTCCACTTCCAGCGCGGCCGTCGAGGGCCGGGCCTCGTGGGCGATGCGCTGCTGCAGCTCGGGCGCCCAGAGCGCCAGCAGTTGCTCGACGTAGCGCTGCGTGCCCGGCGGGCCGTAGAGGCGATGCGGCCGGTCGCGCCCCTGGTGCCAGCTCGAGATCACGAGCTGGAACAGGTCGACGATGTGGTCGGAGTGGAGGTGGGTCAGCAGCACCGCGTCGAGATCGCGCCCGGGGCAGCCGGCGGCGAGCAGGCGCTGGGTGACGCCCGAGCCGCAGTCGACCAGCAGCGCGGTCGTGCCGTGGCGCACGAGCTGCGCCGGGCCGTAGCGCTCGAGCGAGACGACGGGACAGCCGGTTCCGAGCAGGGTTACCCTCATGGCCGCGAGCTTAGGCCGGCGCGGCGCTAGAGGTCCAACTCGATCCAGGCCGGGTCGTGGTCGCTGCCGTCGCCGCCGTGGCGGGTGCGCCGGTCGATGAAGGCGCCGCTCTGCTTGGGCGCCAGCGCCCGGCTCAGCCAGATTTGATCGTAGAGCCGGTACTCGGCCGGCTGCCCGGCGGGCTTGTAGCGGTGGGTCCAGGCCGGCGAGGCCGGCGGCGGGTCGTCGTCCTTGGCCGGCCGGGTCTCCTGCGGCGCGGCCAGGCCGTTCGCCAGCCCCTGGCCGTCCACCTCGGCGAAGGCGGCCAGGCAGGGCGAGTCCGGCGGGTCGTTCATGTCGCCGACCAGCAGGTAGCTGCTGTCGGGCCGCGTCTGGGCCTCGATGATGGTGCGGATCGCCTCGGCCTGGCGCCGGCGCCGGGTGTCGTTGCGCCGCGCGCCCTCGGCCGGGTCGGCGCCGAAGGCGAGGTAGTGGCTCTTCAGGTGCGTGTTGTACAGAGTGAACAGCCGGCGCGCGCGCGATTCACTCAGGACGTCGACCTCGAGCAGGTCGCGGCTGAACACCGGCTCGTCGGGCCGCTCAGGGTGCACCGCCTGGTGCCAGGAGACGACCCGGCCGAGCGGATACTTGGACAGCACGCCGACGTCGATCAGGCGCGGGTCGTTGCCCTCGACCAGGGCGTAGTAGCGGTAGAGGCCGCCCAGGCTCTGGTAGTTGAAGGTCTTGAGGGTGTCGATGTCCTCGACCTCCTGCACCGCCAGCACGTCGAGGTCCATCGCCTTGATCCGTTCGGCGACCAGCGCGCTTTCGGCCGGGTCCTTGGCCTCGACCAGCCGGCCCATGAAGCTGCGCAGGCGATAGATATCGTCGTCGGTGAAGCGGTAGACGACTTCCGCGTTGACCGCCGTGTCGTCGTCGCGGATGGCCGCGACCTCGCCCTTGAAGTTGTAGCGCGAGAAGAGGTTGTTGAGGTTGAAGGTCCCGACCGTGACGCGCATCGCCGCCCCC
>CAZDBC010000443.1:0-3384 GCA_964503295.1 uncultured Kiloniellaceae bacterium
GACGCCTTCAATGGCTATCACATGGGCAACACGGCCGAGAACATCGCGAAGAAATGGCAGATCACGCGCGACGAGCAGGACGCCTTCGCCGCCGGCTCGCAGCAGAAGGCCGAGGCCGCCCAGAATGCCGACCGCTTCCAGGACGAGATCACGCCGGTCACCATCTCGACGCGCAAGGGCGACGTCACGGTCGACAAGGACGAGTACCCCAAGCACGGCACCACGGCGGAAAGCCTGGCCAAGCTGCGCCCGGCCTTCGCCAAGGACGGCACGGTGACCGCGGGCAACGCCAGCGGCATCAACGACGGCGCCGCCGCGGTCGTGCTGATGAGCGAGAAGGAGGCCGCAAGGCGCGGCATCGAGCCGCTCGCACGCATCGTCGCCTGGACGACCTGTGGCGTCGACCCGGCGATCATGGGCACCGGCCCCATCCCCGCCAGCCGCAAGGCGCTGGAGAAGGCGGGCTGGTCGATCGACGACCTCGACCTCGTCGAGGCCAACGAGGCCTTCGCCGCCCAGGCGCTGGCGGTCAACAAGGACCTCGGCTGGGACCCGGACAAGGTCAACGTCAACGGCGGCGCGATCGCGCTCGGCCATCCGATCGGCGCCTCGGGCGCGCGCGTGCTGAACACCCTGCTGTTCGAAATGAAGCGGCGCGACGCCAAGAAGGGCCTCGCCACCCTGTGCATCGGCGGCGGCATGGGCATCGCCATGTGCGTCGCCCGGTGACCGGGCCGGCACCGCACACGGTGCAGGGGACATGCGCGTCGCCGACCTGAGCGGCCGCATTGCGCCCGTGCTGACACGTATCGGCGCGCGCCGGGGCGGCGCGCGCCGTTCGTCTGTCGAGGCGGCGGCCGGCAGCCCCGCGCCGCTCGCCGAGATTCCGCTGCTCGATATCGGAGCCGGCGGCGGCGTCGACCTGCTCGAGCGGCGCCCGGACCTGGCGCGCGCCGTGATCGCCCGCGGCCGGCGCGACTTCGGCGGCCCGACCATCGACCTGCTCGACGCCCTGTCGCGGCGCTGGGCCGCGCGCCTCGTCAGCCCCTACCGCGACGAGCTCTTCGCGGTCGCCGCACGGCTGCCGCGCGGCGCCTTTTTCATGAACCTGTCCTACAACTGGGGCTGCACCGCCGGCGTCGCCGACGACCCGGCGGGCGCGGGCGTGCGCCTCCTGCGCACGCTCGACTGGCCCTTCAACGGGATCGGCACCAACGTCGTGGTCGCGCGCCAGTCGGGGCCGGCGGGCGTCTTCTACAACGTCACCTGGCCGGGCTACATCGGCGCGATCACGGCGATGGCGCCGGGCCGCTTCGCCGCGGCGATCAACCAGGCGCCGATCCGCCGGCGCGGTCCCTGGCCCTGGCCGCTCGACTGGGCGATCAACCGGCGGCTGGCCTACCGCTCGCGCTGCGTGCCGCCGGACCACGAACTGCGCGCGGTGTTCGAGCAGTGCCCCGACTACGCCGCGGCGCGCGCGCGCCTGATCGAAAGCCCGCCCTCGCTGCCGGCGCTCTACAGCCTGGTCGGCTGCCGCCCCGGCGAGGCCTGCGTCATCGAGCGCCTGGAGGAGCGCGTTTTCGTGCATGATGGGCCCGAGGCGGTCGCCAACAAATGGCTGACGCCGGGCCTCGCCGGCAAGCCGCGCGGCGCAGCCAACGACGAGCGGCGGCGCGACATGCTGCTCCTGAGCGCCCTCTCGATCAGCGATTTCGACTGGCTGCGCCCGCCGCTGCTCAACCGCTTCACCCGTCTGGCCGTGATCGCCAACCCGGCGCGCGGCGACCTCGCGGTGCAGGGCTGCGAGGTCGACGGCCCGGCCACCCGACCGTTCCACCTGCGCCCCGCCGCCTGAGGCGGCGCAGTCTCTGGCGGTTCCCCGGTGGCAGGCCGGGCCGATCCGTGTTCTATTCTTGCCTGACCGGGGCGGGGGTCGCGCGACGCTGCAAAGGCGGGCCCGGCCGGCGCGGGCGGGGCGATGCCGCGCTCGGGAAGCATGCAAGAGACGAGCAGAGCCGAGGGAGGCGGAACCATGGCGCGAGTGGCAGTTGTGACCGGCGGGACGCGGGGGATCGGGGGCGCAATCTCGCGCGCCCTGCAGGATGCCGGCCATCAGGTGGCGGCCAACTATGCCGGCAACGACGAGGCGGCGAACACGTTCAAGGACGAGACGGGAATCGCGGTCTACAAGTGGGACGTGGGCGACTTCGAGGCCTGCAAGGCGGGCATCGCCAAGGTCGAGTCCGAGCTCGGGCCGGTCGACGTGCTGGTCAACAATGCCGGCATCACGCGCGACGGCACGCTGCACCGCATGAGCCCCGAAAACTGGCGCGCGGTGATCACCACCAATCTCGATTCGCTCTACAACATGACGCGCAACGTGATCGAGGGCATGCGCGAGCGCGGCTTCGGCCGGATCGTCAACATCTCCTCGATCAACGGCCAGAAGGGCCAGTTTGGCCAGTCCAACTACTCCGCGGCCAAGGCCGGCCTGCTCGGCTTCACCAAGGCGGTGGCCCAGGAGAACGCGGCCAAGGGGATCACGGTCAACGCGATCGCGCCGGGCTACATCGGCACGGAGATGGTGCGCGCGGTGCCCGAGGAGGTGCTGAAGACCAAGATCCTGCCGCAGATTCCCGTCGGCCGCCTGGGCGAGCCCGAGGAGATCGCGCGCTGCGTCGTCTTCCTGGCCGGCGACGACGCCGGCTTCATCACCGGCTCGACGCTGACGGTGAACGGCGGCCAGTACATGATCTGACCTGGCGCGCCGCTGCGCCGCCGGGCGGCGCAGCGGCGGTGCGAGGAGGTTCGGAGAGCGGGCGATGGGCACCCTGCCACTGATCGACTACGAGGCCGCGAGCGCCGAGGTGCGGGCCGTCTACGACGACATCATGGCGACCCGCGGCACCGACTGGGTCAACAACTTCTGGAAGGCTCTGGCCAACGACCCGGCGACCCTGCGCCGGACCTGGGACAGCGTGAAGCAGGTCATGGCCCCCGGCGCGCTCGACCCGCTGGTCAAGGAGATGATCTACGTCGCGGTCAGCGTGACCAACAACTGCGGCTACTGCATCAACTCGCACACCGCCGCCGCGCGCAAGGCGGGCATGAGCGACGCCATGTTGGCCGAGCTGCTCGCCGTGGTCGGCATGGCCAACGAGACCAACCGCCTGGCCAACGGCTATCAGGTCGAAGTCGACGCCCGCTTCGCCGACGGCGGCCGCGCCGGCTGAGGCGGGGGCGCCCGTGAACGACTATCCGAACCGGCCCCTGATCGGGGTCGGCGTTGTGGTCTTTAAGGGCGAGTGCGTGCTCCTGATCCGGCGCCGCAAGGCGCCCAGCGCGGGCCGCTGGTCGCTGCCCGGCGGGCGCCAGCGCCTGGGC
>CAZDBC010000444.1:0-3380 GCA_964503295.1 uncultured Kiloniellaceae bacterium
GATAGCCTCGAGCGACACGGCCTCGACGATCAGCGGCTTGTCCTCCATCACGAAGCCGTAGCGCTGCTGGTGCGCGGTCTCGAAGCGCTCGAGCAACTCGCCCTTGCTGCCGTGGTCGACGATCAGGGGGGAATCGGTCCCCTTGTAGCGCAGGTGGACCCGCGGGCGCAGCTCGATGCGCGCCTCGGGCACGCCCTGGGATGCAATCTCCTCGCGCGCCGAGACAGCGAGTTCATCGAGCACACGGTTGACCTCTTCCAGGCTGTCCGGCCCCAGTTCGGCCTCGATCGCCTGCTCGCGCAAGGCGCGCAGATCGGCCAGGCCCATGCCGTAGGCCGACAGCACGCCGGCGAAGGGATGCAGGAAGATCCTCGTCATCCCCAGCGTGTCCGCGATGTCGCAGGCGTGCTGGCCGCCGGCGCCGCCGAAGCACTGCAGCGTATACTCGGTTACGTCGTAGCCGCGCTGGGTCGAGATCTTCTTGATCGCGTTGGCCATGTTCTCGACCGCGATGCGCCGGAAGCCCTCGGCCACCTCCTCGGCGCTGCGCGTGTCGCCGGTCGCCGCGTGGATCCTCTCGGCCAGCTTGGCGAAGCGTTCGCGCACGATTTCCGCGTCGAGCGGCTGGTCGGCGTTCGGCCCGAACACTTCGGGGAAGAAGGCGGGCACGATCCGGCCGAGCATGACGTTGCAGTCGGTGACGGTCAGCGGCCCGCCGCGCCGATAGCAGGCCGGGCCCGGATTGGCGCCGGCGCTGTCCGGCCCGACCCGGTAGCGCGCGCCGTCGAAATGCAGGATCGAACCGCCGCCGGCGGCAACGGTGTGGATCTGCATCATGGGCGCGCGCATGCGCACGCCGGCGACCTGGGTGTTGAAGGCACGCTCGTACTCACCGTCGTAGTGGGCGACATCGGTCGAGGTGCCGCCCATGTCGAAGGTGATCAGCTTGTGCAGCCCGCCCATCGCGGCGGTGCGCACGGCGCCTACGATGCCGCCGGCTGGCCCGGAGAGGATCGAGTCCTTGCCCTGGAACAGGCGGGCGTCGGTCATGCCGCCGTTCGACTGCATGAACATCAGGCGCACGTCGCCCAGTTCGCCGGCCACCTGATCTACGTAGCGGCGCAGGATCGGCGAGAGGTAGGCGTCGACCACGGTGGTGTCGCCGCGCGACACCAGCTTCATGAGCGGGCTGACTTCGTGGCTGACGGAGACCTGGGTGAAGCCGATCCCGCGGGCGAGCGCGGCTAGGCGCTTCTCGTGCTCGGGATAGCGGTAGCCGTGCATCAGGACGATGGCGAGCGAGCGGATGCCGGCGCCATAGGCCTGTTCGAGCGCCGGTCGAACGGAATCCTCGTCGAGCACGTTCAAGACGGTGCCATCGGCCATGACCCGCTCGTCCGTCTCGATCACCCGTTCGTAGAGCAGTTCGGGCAGGACGATCCGGCGGTCGAACAGCCGCGGCCGGTCCTGATAGGCGATGCGCAGGGCGTCGCGGAAGCCCTTGGTAATGACCAGCGCCGTCCGGTCGCCCTTGCGCTCGAGCAGGGCGTTGGTCGCCACCGTGGTGCCCATCTTGACCGCGTCGATATCGTCTTCCGGGATCTCGGCGTCGGCGGGAAGTCCCAGAATTTGGCGAATGCCGGCGAGGGCGGCGTCGCTGTACTGTTCCGGGTTGTCGGAGAGCAGCTTGTGGGTGTGCAGGCGCCCTTCGGGATCGCGCGCGACCACGTCCGTGAAGGTCCCACCGCGATCAACCCAGAACTGCCAGCCGTGGTCTCCTCCCGCCGCATCCATGCCGCGCTCCTTTGACACATTACATTGACGATTTATCGACAAATTGTCATCAAAATCGGCGGCGGTCAAGCCCGGTACGCAGCGCGCAAGCTATCGCAGGCTCTCGATGAAGCGCAGCAGGGGAAACCAGTCAGCGCGCAGCGCCGCGGCTTGCCGGGTCTGCAGATCGAAAAGGCTGAGACCGCGGGCGGCGACTTCGGGGTAGATCGCGCGGTCGGGCACCCGGGCAGCGACCTTGTGGCCGAGGCCGGCAAGGAAACTGTCGAGATGAGCCGCGGCACGGCTGCGGTCGCGCACTCGGTTGCGGATCAAGACGACACCCTTGCCCGCTTTTCTGATCGGCTTCAGCCTCTCGAGCTTGCCGATGAAGGCGCCGGTCGTGTCCTCGTCGAACACCGATGGCAACACCGGCACCAGAATGATATCGGCACTGCGGACCAGCTGGCGCACCGCCTTCATGCGCATGGCGGCAGGCATGTCGACCACCAGACGCGCCGTGCCGGCCGTGGGCTCGCCGATCTGCTTGACCCAGTCGAGTCCCGCGATCGGCGCCGCCCAGTCCGGCCGCCGGCGCAGCCATCCCAGGCTGCTGCGCTGCCGGTCGAGGTCGGCGAGCGCAGTCGGCAGCCCCCCGGCGGCGAAGGCAGCGGCCAGATGGGTGGCAATGGTGGTCTTGCCGCAGCCGCCCTTGGTGTTGGCGACGAGAACCGACAGCATGTCGATCAGGCGGCGGGGCGGTGCCAGAACGTCGGGCGCGCCTTGAAAGCCTTCCAGTCCTTGCGCAGCTTCGGTTCGGCAACGGCCACGCCGTGCGCGTACCAGCCGACAACGATGCCCGCCGCACGGCGCACATCGTGGTTGGAACCTGCTTGCGCGCGCGGGCCTGCCCTCCCGAGCAGCAGATCGTCGAGTAGGCGCTCGGCCACCGCCACGTCGTTGAGATGTCCGAGCCCATCCTGCATCCGGCCAAGCGCGACAACATAGTCCTGCGCCTTGGCGGGCTTGTAGAGCGAGTGGAAGAACTCGCAGGAATAGCGCAGCTTCTTGATCGCGATGCGCAGCCTGTGGCGCTCATCGCTGGACTGGCGCGCGAAGCCCCGACCGAGCTTGCGGACCTTCCGGTGACGCTTGTCGAGCATACGATCGGCGAGTTCGAGCACCGGCCGCCCGAGCGCGGCCCGACCGTCGGCATCGCCGGCGCGGTGCCAGCCACGTCCCTCCAGCCAAGCGCCGAGATCGAGCAGGAAACGATTGTAGCGCTGCGAGGCGATCATGCTGCGCGCCGTCTCGTAGCTCGCCGTGCGCCGCTCCCGTGCCAGTGCAGCGAGCGCCGGCAGATCCCCGTCGTCGGGTCGCGCGTCCAGGATCGGTGCCAGCAGATCGTCGAGAAAGACATCCCAGTCGCGTGCCGGGCCCAGTCCGGAAATCGCCAACTTCGTTTCGGTCTTGAGCCAGTCGAGCTGCCCTGGCGGCAAGACCTCGGCGAACAGTGACAGCGCCGAGCGAAAGCGACGCAAACCGACCCGCATCTGGTGAACGCCTTCGGGATCGGTGCCGTCCACCGCCGCCGCCTGGTTGCTGGTCCA
>CAZDBC010000445.1:0-3380 GCA_964503295.1 uncultured Kiloniellaceae bacterium
CACAGCGCCAGATCGTCGTCGGCGCGCGGGCCACGGTGCGGGCGGTTGGGCGACCGGCTCATCGCGGCCTCAGGCCGCCGGCGCGCCGGCCCCCGACGTCGGCGCGGGACGGGCCGCAGGGTCGTCGTCGACCAGAACCACGTGCAGCCGCTTGGGGCCGTGGGCGCCGAGCTGAATGGTCTGCTCGATGTCGGCGGTGCGCGACGGCCCGGTCACCAGGTTCACCGTGCGCGGCATCGCGCCGGCGCCGCAGGCCTCGCGCAGGCGGTCCCAGGCCTCCTCGTAAGCGCCGACCATCCGCGAGGCCCTGAGCACGACGATGTGGGTCTCGGGCAGGAAATTGAGCCCGCTCGGGCCGCGCGGACCCGACAGCAGCATCAAGGTGCCGGTCTCGGCGATGCCGGCGAAGGCGGCGGTCACCGAGGTGGCGTCGGACTCCCGCGCCGCGCCGCTCGAGACCTCGAGCAGGGGCTGCGCGTCCCACGGCAGCCCCTCGATCTCCGGGTCGGGCGCGAGGCGCAACTGCGGCGGCAGGTTGTGCGCCTTGAGGTAGTCGGCGACCGCCGCCGGCACCTCCCCGGACGCGTCGACGCGCCGCACGCTGCCCGAAAGGGTTTCGACCCAGTCGATGAACAGGGCGACCTGCCGCGACTTCGGCAGCGCCGCGCGCGCCGGCACCGGGCCGCGCGGATGCATATCAAGGCGGCCCTGCAGCTCGGTCCGGGTCGCCGGGTCGGGTCCGTCGCGCTTCAGCGCGCGGCGCAGCGCGCCCAGGACCTGGTCGCGCCCGCCCACCGCCCCGCTCACCGGTTGCCCCCGGCGCGCTGCCGCGCCGCCCAGAGCTGCTGGAAGGTCCGGCCCTGGGGCGCCGGGAAATCGCGGTGCCGCGTCCAGCCGCCGGCCAGGGGCAGGCGGGCGAAACGGCCGCGGCGCCGGCCGAGCCGGGCCAGCAGCGGCATCTGCAGGCCGGCCAAAAGGTGGTAGAGCCGGGGCCGGCGCGCGAAGAAGGCCCAGACCCGCGTGCCGTGGCGCAGGGCCGGCGGCGTCAGATGGCGCTCGAACTCCCGGTCGCGCCAGTGGCGCATCATCTTGGGCAGCGGAATGCGCATCGGGCAGACGCTCTCGCAGCGGCCGCAGAAGGTCGAGGCGTTGGGCAGGTGCCCGGACTCGTCGATGCCGATCAGGCTGGGCGTCAGCACGGCGCCCATGGGGCCGGGATAGACCCAGCCGTAGGCGTGACCGCCGACCGCGTGGTAGACCGGACAGTGGTTCATGCAGGCGCCGCAGCGGATGCAGCGCAGCATGTCCTGGAACTCGGTGCCGAGCATCGCCGTGCGCCCGTTGTCCAGCAGCACGACGTGGTACTCCTCGGGCCCGTCGGCATCGTCGGGCCGGCGCGGCCCGGTCGAGAAGGTGGTGTAGCTGGAAAATTCCTGCCCGGTCGCCGAACGCGCCAGCACGCGCAGGATGGTGGTCGCGTCCTCCAGTGTCGGCACGACCTTCTCGATGCTGGCGATCACGATGTGCACCCGGGGCAGGATCTGCGTCAGATCGCCGTTGCCCTCATTGGTGACGATGATCGAGCTGCCGGTCTCGGCGACGAGGAAGTTGGCGCCGGTGATGCCGACATCGGCCTGCAGGTACTTCTGGCGCAGCATCTGGCGCGCCTCGGAGACCAGCTGCACCGGCTCCTCGAGCGGCCGGTCCGGCGGCAGGTCCTTGTGGTGCTTGCGGAAGTCGGCCTCGATCTGCTGCTTGGTCAGGTGCACCGCCGGCGCGATGATGTGGCTCGGGTGCTCGTGGCGCAGCTGGATGATGTATTCGCCGAGGTCGGTCTCGACCACGGTCAGGCCCTGCCCCTCCAGGTGCTCGTTGAGGGCGATCTCCTCGGAGATCATGGACTTGCCCTTGGTCACCGTGCGCGCGCCGACGCGCCGGCAGATCGCCTCGACGGCAGCGCGCGCGTCGGCCGCGGTCGGCGCCCAGTGCACCTGCCCGCCGCTTTCGCGCACCTTTTCCTCGTAGCGTTCGAGGTAGAAGTCGAGGTTGGCCAGAGTGTGGTTCTTGATGTCGCGCGCGGCGTCGCGCAGGTCCTCGAACTCGGGCAGCTTGGCGACGGCCTTGGCACGCTTCTCGATGAAGCCCGCCTTGACGTTGCCGAGCGCCTTTTGCAGCGTTGCGTCGCGCAGCGCGCCGGCGGCGTTTTCCTTGAAGGCGCGCGAGGTCGCCTGCATCACTCGGCTCCCGCCGCGCCGCCGGGACGACCGCCGGTCGCCTCCCCGATCGCGGGTTCGTCGGTCATGCCGGCCAGCACCTCGGCGACATGGCGCGCCTCGACCGCGGCGCCGCGGCGCTTCAGCTTGCCGGCCATGTTGAGCAGGCAGCCGAGATCGCCGGCAAGCAGAAGACCGGCGCCGGTCGCCTCGATGCGCTCGGCCTTCGAGGTCACCATGCTGTCGGAGATCTCGGGATACTTGACGCAGAAGGTGCCGCCGAAACCGCAGCAGACCTCGGCTTCGCCCAGCTCGGTCAGCTCCAGCCCCTCGACGGCGGCGAGCAGGCGGCGCGGCTGGTCCTTGATGCCGAGCTCGCGCAGACCGGAACAGGAATCGTGATAGGTGGCCCGCCCGGAAAAGCGCGCCTCGACCGCGGTCAGACCGCGCACGTCGGTCAGGAAGGAGACCAGCTCGAAGGTGCGCGCGGCCAGATCGTCGGCTCGCAGCCGCTCGTGCGGGTCGTCGGCGAAGAGGGCGGGATAGTGATGCCGGATCATGGCGGCGCAGGAGCCCGAGGGCACCACCACGTAATCGTAGCCTTCGAACGCCGCCATCACCTGACGCGCGATCGCCTTGCTGTCGGCCCGATCGCCCGAGTTGTAGGCGGGCTGGCCGCAGCAGGTCTGGGCGCGCGGCACCTCGACCCGGCAGCCGGTGCGCTCGAGCAGCGCGGCCGCGGCGAAGCCGACCGAGGGGCGCAGCAGGTCGACCAGACAGGTCACGAAGAGGGCGACGCGCGGGGCCTCGTCGCGTCGTCCCGCCTGGGTCTCGGTCATGCCCTTTCCTTTCGTTGGCCGGCGCCGGTTCCGGCCGCACCGCTCTTACCATTGCCGGGCAGCCCCGGCCAGTGCAAGCCAGTCCGCCGCCTTGTCATCAACTGGTCGGCTCGCGGCCCGCGGCAAGGGTGCGCGGCAAAAGCAGCCAGTAGCGGCCGGCCTGCTTCATGCGCCCGGCCTCGGCAAGGGCTGCCTCCCCGCTGCCCCAGAAGAAGTCCCCGCGCACCGGGCCCTTGATCGCGGCGCCCGTGTCCTGGGCGACCATCAGTCGGCGCAGGGGCCGCTCGCTCGCCGGCCAGGTGGTATCGAGCCACAGCGGCGCGCCGAG
>CAZDBC010000446.1:0-3374 GCA_964503295.1 uncultured Kiloniellaceae bacterium
GATGTTGTCGTTCTTCAGGCAGTTCGCCGAGCGCACGGACAGCTCGAGCTCGTCCACCTTGCGCAGCAGGTTGCGGTTGAACGGCGGCTCGGCGGGCTGCTCCTCGATGGCGCGCATCTGCGGCTCTTCGAAGTTGATGAAGAGCTGCAACTGGTCCTGCAGGATGCGCGCGGCGAGCGCGACCGCGTCTTCCGGCGAGACGGCGCCATTGGTCTCGATCTGCATGGTCAGCTTGTCGTAGTCGGTCACCTGGCCGACGCGGGTGTTGTCGACGCTGTAGGCGACCTTGCGCACCGGCGAGAAGATGGCATCGACCGGGACCAGGCCGATCGGCGCGTCCTCGGGCCGGTTCTGCGAGGCCGGCTGATAGCCCTTGCCGGTCTCCACGGTCAGCTCCATGTCGATGCGCGCCCCGTCGTCGAGGGTGCAGAGCACCAGCGAGGGGTTCATGATCTGCACGTCGCCGACGGTCTCGACCTGCCCGGCGGTCACCTCGCCCGGCCCCTCGGCGCGCAGGCGCAGCCGCTTGGGCCCGTCGCCCTGCATGCGCAGCGCGATCGACTTGATGTTGAGCACGATGTCGGTGACGTCCTCGCGCACGCCCGGGATCGAGGAGAACTCGTGCAGCACGCCGTCGATCTGGACGGAGGTGACGGCCGCGCCCTGCAGCGAGGACAGGAGCACCCGGCGCAGAGCGTTGCCCAGGGTCAGCCCGAAGCCGCGCTCCAGCGGCTCGGCGACCACCTTGGCGAAACGCTTCGGATCATGGCCGGGTTGAATGTCCAGCTTGTTCGGCTTGATCAGTTCGGTCCAGTTCTTCTGAAGCACGGTAGCGCCCTCGCGAATTGCCATAGTCTCGGCGTCCAATTCCTCTGTTCTGCGCGGCGATCGTCTCGCCCGCGAAATAAAATCTCAGGCCGCTGCGCCCCGATCCGGCGGCGGCCGCTATCGCCCCTTGGCCGCCGGGCGCCGCGCGGCGGCGTCCGGCCGGCGGCTAAACCCGACGCCGCTTGGGCGGCCGGCAGCCGTTGTGCGGGATCGGGGTCACGTCGCGGATGGCCGTGATCGTGAAGCCCACGGCCTGCAGCGCCCTGAGCGCGGATTCGCGCCCCGAGCCGGGCCCCTTGACGTTGACCTCCAGAGTCCGCATGCCGTGCTCCTGCGCCTTGCGGCCGGCATTCTCGGCGGCGATCTGCGCCGCATAGGGCGTCGACTTGCGCGACCCCTTGAACCCCTGGCCCCCCGCCGACGACCAGGAGATGGCATTGCCCTGAACGTCGGTGATGGTGATCATGGTGTTGTTGAAGCTCGCGTTCACGTGCGCGATGCCCGAGGTGATGTTCTTCTTCTCGCGGCGCTTGACGCGCCCCTGTGGCTTGGCCATGTCGATCTCGTCAGTTCCTGCCGGTTACTTCTTCTTGCCCGCGATCGGACGCGCCGGGCCCTTGCGGGTGCGCGCGTTCGTGCTGGTCCGCTGGCCGCGCACGGGCAGTCCCTTGCGGTGGCGCAGGCCACGGTAGCAGCCGAGGTCCATCAGGCGCTTGATGTTCATGGCCACCTCGCGCCGGGCGTCGCCCTCGACCGTGTAGTCGCGGTCGATGGTCTCGCGGATCCGCACCACCTCGTCGTCGGTCAAGTCGTTGACCCGCCGCTCCCGCGGAATGCCGACCGCCGAGCAGATCTGCGAGGCCTTGGTCGGGCCGATGCCGTAAATGTAGGTCAAGGCGATCTCGACCCGCTTCTGGGTCGGGATATTGACGCCAGCGATGCGTGCCACGTCGGGAAACTCCTCAATTCACGCCGAAAACCAGGGCCCCGCCCCGGCGAAGGACCAAAGTCCGGGGCCCGTCAGGACAAGCAATATTGGCCCGGTCGCGGCTGGCGCCAGGCGGCCGCGAGTATAGGCCCCGCCACCCGGCTGTCAACACCAGCAAGCGCCGCCTTGCCGGTTTCCAATCGGTCCGTTCCGCCGCCCAGCGGCGAAGAAGTGGCCCGGCCGCCAGGACACCTGTCCGGCCCGGCCGCCACCGGCCGTCAGGCGGGCTCCAGGATCGCCTTGATCTGGCAGGTCACCTCGTCGATCGGCGCCATGCCGTCGACGGTGCGCAGTACGCCCTCGTTTTCGTAGTAGGGCAGGATCGGCGCGGTCTGCTCGTTGTAGACCGACAGCCGCATCTTGAGCGTGTCGACGTTGTCGTCCGAGCGCGCCCCGTCGGTCTCGCGAATGCGCGATTCGATCCGGTTGATCAGCTCGTCCTCGTCCACGTCCATCGCGATGACCGCGTCCAGTCGCAGGCCCTTGTCGGCCAGCATCCGGTCGAGAGCCTCGGCCTGGGCGACGGTGCGCGGAAAGCCGTCAAGGATGAAGCCCTTGCGGCAGTCAGGCTGATCGATCCGTTGCGAGATCATGCGCACCATCAACTCGTCGGGCATGAGTTGGCCGGCGTCCATGATCTCCTTGGCCTTCTTGCCCAGTTCGCTGCCTTCGGCGACCGCAGCGCGCAGCATGTCGCCCGTCGAAAGCTGCTTAACTCCGTACCTTTCCTCCAGCCTTTTTGCTTGGGTCCCCTTTCCCGCCCCCGGCGGGCCCAGCAAAACGATGTTCATCCACGTCTCCCCTTCAGCTTGGACTTCTTGATGAGTCCTTCGTACTGGTGCGCGAGCAGGTGCGAGTGCACCTGGCCCACCGTATCCATCGTCACGGAGACCACGATCAGCAAGCTCGTGCCGCCGAAGTAGAACGGCACCGCAAAGCGCGAGATCAGGATCTCGGGAAGCACGCAGACGAGCGAGAGATAGAGCGCCCCCACGAAGGTCAGGCGCGTCATGAGGTAGCGCAGGTATTCCGCCGTGTTCCGGCCCGGCCGGATGCCGGGCACGAAGCCGCCGTGCTTCTTCAGATTCTCCGCCGTGTCGTCGGGGTTGAAGACAATCCCCGTGTAGAAGAAGGCGAAGAAGATGATCAGCCCGACGTATATCGCCAGGTAGAGCGGCTGGCCACGGCCGAGCAGCGAGGTCACCCAGGTCAGCCATTCGGGCCCGCTGCCCCCGGAGAAGCCGGCCACCGTCAGCGGCATCAGAAGCAGGGAGGAGGCGAAGATCGGCGGGATCACGCCCGAGGGATTGAGCTTGATCGGCAGGTGCGAGGACTCGCCGCCGAACATCTTGTTGCCGATCTGGCGCTTCGGGTACTGGACCACGACCCGGCGCTGGGCGCGTTCCATGAACACGATGAAGGCGATCACGACCACCGCCATGATCAGCAGGAACACGATGAAGGCCGGCGAAAGCGCACGCGTCCGCCCGAGCTCCAGGGTCGCCGCGATGGCGCTGGGCAGGTTGGCCACGATGCCGGCGAAGATGATCAGCGAGAT
>CAZDBC010000447.1:0-3373 GCA_964503295.1 uncultured Kiloniellaceae bacterium
AGTACAATATTTTCCTCCAAGGAAGGGCGCACGAAAACCATCTTCACTTTCCCCAGATTTCGATTGCGCTTCACTTTCTCCTGCATGGCGGCCGGGCGATCACGGGCCAGTGGAGCAATGCGGAGGGCCTGCAGGTCTGGCAGTACCTCGTCGCCTCGCCGATATTCCATGTGGCGCTATGGATCGGCATTGCGCTTCCTTTCGTATTGATGGTCTCCGGCTTGCGCCGGCTTCCGGTCGTGCAGATCGCGGCAGCTGTGCTCGTGATGGTCGCGCTGCTGATCTCGCGATACGAGTTCGTGATCGGCGGACAGATGGTGGCACTTTTCAAGGGGTCGTGGGCACCGCGTCTTTCAAGCTACAGCCCGTCCATGACGGAATGGGCCCTGCTTCTGGTCGGGCTGTTTCTCGCCAACGCGGTGTTCTGGTTCAGTGAATGGCGGCGCACGACATGAGCGCTGCCGGAAGCTCTCGCATCCTGACCGAACGACGGCGCCGATGATGACGACGAGGCGGCAGGAATGAGTCGCGCGATCACCGGGAACGACGTCCGCGCGGACTTCTTCTTGACGCTGGCAGGCGCTTTTGCGCCGCCGGTCGAGGAGTCGATGCAGAAGGCCTTCCTCGAGCTCTTGCCCGAGGATCTCGCCGAGATGAGCGGTGAACTCGGCTATCCCGTCGCGGATGCCATAGCCGAGCTCGAGAACAGCCTCCGGGCGCTGACGGCCCCGCTCGAGCTATTGAAGCTCTATGCCGGCCTTTTCCTCACGCCTCCCGCCCCGGTCCACCTGAGTAGCGCGATCTATCTGGACGGCTCTCTCCGCGGGGGCAGCGAGTACGAGATGCGACAGTGGTTTGCGCGCCACGGCCTGAGCGCAAGCGCGGTCAGCGGCCGGAGCGCCGACCATGTCGAAAACAATCTGCATTTCGCGGCGGCGCTGTTCGGCAGGGCCCAGGCGTCGATCAACAACGGCGACGCGATGGACGGGCTCGCGCTGGCAGCGGAGGCCCGACGCTTCCTTGCCGCCTATCCGCGGCGCTGGCTCGCGCCAATGCGTACGGCCTGTGCCAGAGCCTGCGCCGAACGCGGGCTGCCCACGACCTATGTCCACCTTCTGGAGATCCTCGCGGGCGCGCTGGAAAGCGAGATCGTCCATGACGCCGCGCGAAGCCCGGAAGCGGCCCTGGCCCCGCACTATCCTACGGGATCGAGCCGCGGCGTCGGGGCACCGACCGCCGAAGATCTCGCCGAGATCGCCTTCCGCCTCCGAGCGAGCGGTTTGTCCATCGATCACGTCCGCGCCCGACCGCAATGGCGCGAAGACGTCTTCCGGCGCCGCCTGACCGAGGGGCCGCTCGACGGCAGCATCGCATCGCGGGTCCAGGGCTGAGCCCACGCCGGCGCGCTCCAGCTATCCGGTTCAGCTCCGCCTGCTTCGAGGCGGTGCAGCACGAAGGCGTCGGAAGGGGGGGCGGGGCAGAGCCGGCAGCCGACTCGGCGCGCTCCCCCGGCGCAGCGCGCGACGTTAATCGTCTTCCGGCTCGGCGAGCAGGGCAATGCGCTCACGCGCCACGACGCCGGCCAACGCCAGAAGCGCGATCAGGTTGGGCGCCGCCATCAGGCCGTTCAAGGTGTCGGCCAGTTCCCAAACGACGACCAGTCCGCCGAGCGCGCCGACCAGGATGAAGACGAGGAAGATCACCCGGTAAAGCTGCACGGCGCGTCGGCCGAACAGATACTGGAAACTCTGTTCGCCGTAGAAGCACCAGGTCAGCATGGTGGTGTAGGAGAAGAGCACCAGCGCGATCAGCACGACCAGGCCGCCGACCCCGGGCAGGCCGACGGCAAAGGCGTCGGCGGTCAGCTCGGCGCCGGTGGCGCCGCTCGGCAGCCGGTCGGTGACCAGGATGACCAGCGCCGTCATGCTGCCGATCAGAAGGGTGTCGATCGCCACCTCCCACATGCCCCAAAGTCCCTGTCCACCCGGACTGTTGCGCGCCTGGGCGTGGGCGATCGAGGCCGAGCCGAGCCCGGCCTCGTTGGAGAAGATGCCGCGCGCGACGCCGTAGCGCAGAGCGCTCAGCACGGAGGCGCCGGCGAACCCGCCGGCGGCGGCGGCGGGTTCGAAGGCGTGGCGGACGATGGCGGCCAGCGCGCCGGGGATGGCGGGAGCGTGCAGCAGCAGCACCAGGGCGGCGGCGGCGACATAGGCGATCGCCATCGCCGGCACGACGCGCTCCGCGGTCAGGGCGATGCGCCGGATTCCGCCCAGGGTTACCGCCCCGACCAGCACCATGGCGACCAGGCCGGTGACCAAGCCGGGAACGCCGAAGCCCGTCTTCAGCGCATGCGCCATGGTGTTGGCCTGGACCATGTTGCCGATACCGAAGGAGGCGAGCCCGGCAAGCCCGGCATAGAGGACAGCCAACGGCTTCCAGCCGAGCCCGCGCTCGATGTAATAGAATGCTCCGCCCGCAACCTCCCCCTCGGCGCCGATCTGCCGGTACTTCACCCCGAGCGCGGCCTCGGCGAACTTGGTCGCCATGCCGACCAGCGCGACCATCCACATCCAGAAGATCGCGCCCGGCCCGCCGAGCGCCAGCGCAGTAGCGACGCCGGCGATGTTGCCGACGCCGACCGTCGCCGCCATCGCCGAGGCCACCGCCTGCAACGGCGTTATCGCCCCCTCCCTGGCAGCGGCGCGGCCCGTGAACAGCCGCCCGAAAGATTGTCGCCAGGCAAAGCGCAGATGCGTGAACTGCATAAAGCGCAGCCGGACCGTGAGGTAGAGGCCCGTGCCGACCAGCAGAAGCATGAACGGCGGCCCCCAGACCAGAGCGTTGAGCCACTCGTTCGCCTTCAGCAGAAACGCCAGCATGGCAGCGATCTCCCCCGCGCGCTGTAGCAGGCACCAGAAGACTTCGCCGAGCGGGACCGCCGACCGGCGCGCCATTGAGCGTCGATCGAAGCCGCCTAGCAAGCGGCTACAACGCTAGAAGCCGTGCAACCGCTCGACCCCGGCGGGACAAGCACCGCGGCGACGGTCGCGACCGCGCCGCCGCGCTGATCGCCCTTGCCCTGGCGAACCGGCCGGCGGCCTTCCTGGCCTCCGGAACCATGGCCTTCGCCTACCGGATCGCCCGGGCGCCGCGCAGCTTCTTTGCGCTCAGCAACGGCGGCGACGCTACGACCCTCTACTGCTTCCTGTTCCTCTGCATCGTGTTCACCGGACCCGGCCGCAGGAGCCTCGACGCCGCGGAACCGGCGCCGCTGTAACGCCCCGCCGCGCCCCCCGCTAGAGCCAGGGCACGGCCTGGACGCCGGCGACGATCAGCACCGCGGCGACGGTGGTGACCGCCTTGGCCGGCGCGC
>CAZDBC010000448.1:0-3373 GCA_964503295.1 uncultured Kiloniellaceae bacterium
ACTCGCGCACCGCCGCCGCCGCCGGCTTGGCGTTGATCAGGTCGTGCGGCATGACCGAGTCGATCTCGACCGAGGACATGCGCTCCTTGATCGCGCGCTCCATGCGCAGCAGGCCGACCCGGTACTGGTTCTCCATCAACTCGCCGACCGAACGCACCCGGCGGTTGCCCAAGTGGTCGATGTCGTCGATCTCGCCCTTGCCGTCCTTGAGGCTGACCAGGATACGCAGGATCTCGAGGATGTCGGCCTTGCGCAGCGTGCGCACCTGGTCGTCGGTCTCGAAGCCGAGGCGGGCGTTCATCTTGACCCGCCCGACCGCCGAGAGGTCGTAGCGCTCGGGGTCGAAGAACAGGCCCTTGAACATGGTCTCGGCCGTCTCCAGCGTCGGCGGCTCGCCGGGGCGCATGACGCGGTAGATGTCGATAAGCGCATCCTCGCGCGTGCGATTCTTGTCCACCACCAGGGTGTTGCGGATGTAGCCGCCGACGTTGACGTTATCGATCGCGAGCACGGCAATCTCGTCGACGCCGTTCTCGACCAGTTTCGCGATCGTCTCCTCGGTCAGCTCGTCGCCGGCCTCGCACAGCACTTCGCCGGTCTGCGGGTTGATGTAGTCCTCGGCGACCGACTGCCCGACCAGCTCGGCGCTCGAGACGAAGATCTCCTTGAGGCCGCCCTCGGTCAGCTTCTTCGCGAGGCGCGGAGTCACCTTCTGGCCGACCTCGGCCACCACCTTGCCGGTCTTGGCGTCGATCAGGTCGCCGGCCAGCTTGACGCCGCGCATGCGCTCCGCGTCGAAGGGCGTGCGCCAGCCGTCCTTGGCCCGCTTGTAGACGACCCGGTCATAGAACACCGCCAGGATGTCCTCGGGCGACATGCCCTCGGCCTCCTCCGGATCGAGGGTCTTGTTCTCCTTGGCCAGCTCCGCTCGGCGCTGCTCGGTGCCGTCGCTGTCGAGCGCCAGCAGAAGCGTGGTCGCCGGCAGCTTGCGCCGGCGGTCGATGCGCACGTACACGAGGTCCTTGGCGTCGAACTCGAAGTCGAGCCAGGAGCCGCGATAGGGAATGACCCGCGCCGCGAAGAGAAACTTGCCGGACGAATGGGTCTTGCCGCGGTCGTGATCGAAGAAGACGCCCGGGCTGCGGTGCATCTGGCTGACGATGACGCGCTCGGCGCCGTTGATCACGAAGGTGCCGTGCCGCGTCATCAACGGCATGTCGCCCATGTAGACGTCCTGCTCCTTGATGTCGCGGATCGAGCGCGAGCCGGTGTCCTCGTCAACGTCCCAGACGACGAGGCGCAGGGTCACCTTCAGCGGCGCGGCGTAGGTCATGCCGCGCTGTTGGCATTCCTCGACGTCGTACTTCGGCTCTTCCAGCTCGTAGCGCACGAACTGCAGCTCGGCACGCTCGGAAAAGTCGCGAATCGGAAATACCGACGTGAACACCTCCTGCAGGCCGGTGTTGGTCCGGTCTGCGACCGGCGTGCCAAGTTGCAGAAACTGATCGTAGGAGGTCTTCTGGACCTCGATCAGGTTCGGCACCTGAGACACCTCGGCGATCCGTCCGAAGTTCTTGCGGATACGCTTGCGGCCCGTGAAGGATGTCGTCATGTCTGCTTTGCCCTCGTCTGCTCGGCTCCGACCCTGCGATCGTGCCTCTGCCCGCTGTCAGGGCGCACCGCGCTGCGCGGCCCGCCGTTCGCCCGGCACATGGAGTGCCCGGCCTTTGTCCCTAGCCCCGCACACCGCGCGCCCGATCCGGCGCTGCGGCACGCAGGGGGCCGCGCCGCCCCCGGGGCGGTCGCGGCACCTTTTCCTGGCCCCGCCGCATGGCCGACGGCCGGACGGGGCGAAAACGCAACAAACCGGCCCAGCGCGCACGGCCGGGACCGTGCGCGCCGTCCGGAGCGGCGAGCGGTCCGGCCGGAGCCGGACCGCGGGCACCCACTACGCTACTTGACTTCAACCGTCGCACCGGCCTCTTCGAGCTTCTTCTTGATGGTGTCGGCCTCCTCCTTCGAGGCGCCCTCCTTGACCGGCTTAGGCGCACCCTCGACCAAATCCTTGGCCTCCTTCAGGCCAAGGCCGGTGATCGCACGCACCTCCTTGATGACGTTGATCTTCTTGTCGCCGGCGGCAGCCAGAATCACGTCGAACTCGGTCTGTTCCTCGGCCGGCGCTGCCGCCTCGGCGCCGCCGGCGCCGGGCATGGCCATGGCAACCGGCGCGGCAGCCGATACGCCCCACGCCTCTTCCAACTTAGTGGCCAGCTCGGCAGCTTCCAAGACCGTCAGCTTGGAAAGCTCCTCGACCAATTTATCCAAATCAGCCATTTCTATCTCCTAAGGCTTGAACTGTTTGTCCTCGTTCGCGGCTCAAGCGGCCGCACCCTGAGAGCCGTAGGCGCTGAACACCCGGGCCAGCTTCGCCGCCGGCGCCTGCGTCACCCCGGCCATCTTGGTGGCCGGTGCCTGCAGGACGCCGATCAGCTTGCCGCGCAGCTCGTCGAGCGACGGCAGCTTGGCCAGGGCGTCGATCGCCTTTTCATCCAGGACGGTCTCGCCGAGCGCGCCGCCGATGATGACCAGCTTGTCATTCTTCTTGGCGAACTCGGCGCAGATCTTGGCCGCCGCCACCGGGTCCTCGGACGAAGCAATCGCCGTCGGGCCGGTAAACAGCGGTTCGAGAGCCTGGAACTTCGTGCCCTCGAGCGCACGGCGGGTGAGCCGATTCTTGGTCACCTTGTAGCTGGCACCGGCCTCGCGCATGCGGCGACGAAGATCCGTCACCTCGGCCACCGTCAGCCCGGACTGTCGGGTCACGACGACGAGGTTGACGCTTTCGAACCGCTGCTTGAGCTCGGCGACCAGCTGTTCTTTCTGTGATCGATCCACGAGTCACTTCCGCCTGGTTCAGGGACCGCGCCGACGGACGAAAATCCGCCGTCCCGGTCCGTTGCACGAGGACTTCCGGTTCGCAACGACCCGGAAGCCCGGCTCGCCTGTCCCGGAAGTTCAAGCCTGCAACAGCCGCCAGTACGATCCCCCGAAAGGGCCGTCCAACGGACCAGCAACACGCTCGCGCCCCCGTCTATGCAGGCCCCTCTGGGGACTTAGATGCCGCCGGCATACCTGCAGTCTCGGACAGGTCGCCGCCGCGCAAGACCCATAGGGGCCCCTCGCGCCGGCTTTCGCCCGCCTCGTTCGGCCGCCGCGGCGGCCGCCCGAAACGGGCCGCACACGTCCGCTCTTTCCCGGAGGAAGAGCGGACGAAACTCTCTATTCCGGCAGCCGGCGCCCTAGGCGCTCAGGCTGCCGACGTCGACCCGCACGCCGGGCCCCATGGTCGACGACAGGGAGACCTTCTTGATGT
>CAZDBC010000449.1:0-3368 GCA_964503295.1 uncultured Kiloniellaceae bacterium
GAAGGCAATGGCCGTATTCGAGCACCATAGCAGTCCGTTCGATTGCCTGCGGCCAGTCGCAGCAGTTCAATGTTAATTCGATTCTGTGCCGAGAGCGTGCTCACCTCCACAACGCGTTTGCTCTCCTTCCGCACCATGGCAGCGAGCCGCCTCATCAAGGTTAGCGCCACTTCCGGGTGGGAAGTCACCAAGGACACGAAGTGCCCATCCGGCAGACTGGCGATCAAACTGGTCTCGACCGCTACAACGGAAGCCGAACGAGGGTGGCCGTCAATCGCCGCCAACTCCCCGAAGAAACCGCCCGGCCCTATGTCCTCAAAACTGATCTCGCGGCCGGAACGGCAATGGGGCACGACGCGGACGAGCCCTTCGGCAACGAAAAATACGTCCCGCGAATCACTCTCAGAGGCCAACACGTCGCGACCCGCCGGAACGCGGCACCATTTAGCCTGTTGAGCCAGAGCCTGGCGTTCGCACAGATCAAGAGCATCGAACAGCGTGAAGGCAGTCAACCAATCGCCGATCGCTGCCGCTTGAGACCTACGCATGAAGCTGTCTTCCTCCAGCCACTGGAATGTTCAACACTAAGAAATATCGGTTGGCTCGGCAGTCCCTGCCATTCTCGATCTTGTGATCGACCGGCTTGATGGTCCTTTGCACTTTTACCCTCGCGCAGAGATCAAGTTGTTTCACTTAGCCGTGAGTTGTGATCGCAGTCACCGGCCTTTCCAGTGCGGCCTCGTTATCTTTCGGCTGTCAGCGGTTTGCTTTTCTCTGCCATCCCAGGAGATCAGCCATGAGACGCACAACACACGTGCCGGGACCGTACAGAAAGCTCGCCGAACAGTCCGAGGCGTTTCGACGACCACACGACTTCCAGGAGCAAGACTTGATGTGCAGCGTTTCGCCGCTTTGTGACTGGATACGACCGGATGTTGCCGGGCTCGCCGCTATCGGCCTGTTGCTTGGTATTGCCGCCTTTCTGTGAGGAGGCATCCCATGGGCCAAGCTCCGCGCGATCTTTATCTGATAGAGCCCAGGAAGGCAGCGCCACAGACCGTGTCGCTCGAGGCGCAGCGCTCCGCCGCAGATTTCGTGCATGTAGCGGTTAATCACAATCTGGCCCTTGCCGACCGGAAGGCCGGCATTCTGTTGACGCTGGTTTCTGCCGGTCTGCTTTTTCTGTTGGAGCGTCACGGCCTTTCGCCGATTTACGATTGGGCTTCAGCCCGAGCGGTAATCTGGTTCTTCATGATGCTGTCGCTAGCGCTATCCGCTGCCACGGCCTTTCGCGCAATTCTCCCGCGCTTGATTCGGTCACATAACGGCCTTTTCTTCTGGGAGGTGATCGGAAGCTATTCACGAGCCTCACGATGGATTGCGGATTTGCAGTGCCGCAGCGAAGCGGACCTAACGGACGCTCGCCTCCGCCATTGTCATGCGCTGGCACGCATCTGCACGAAGAAGTTCCGATTGCTAAGGTTGAGCATGACGGCTGCGGTAGGCGGCATCGTTGCGGCTGCCCTATTCATCGTCGTGTAGGGATTTTCCAACAAGAATGCCGGACTCACCACTTGAGCGGTTCATCATCGAAGACCCTGCAGGTCAACCCCTGGGGATTCTCCTTCGAGATCAGAAGCACTTTGTGTTCTTCGCGTGCGAGCCAACTCTGTCGCGACTCGAGCGGCGGGTCTTCAAGACGGTCTTTCAGGCGACCAGGGCAGTGAAACAGGAATTGTACGCATCCAATCTAGACCAATCAGGCGCAAAGGGGCTGGCTAGGCACGTGAACCGGTCCTGACGACCCGAGAACATCATCCGTTGTCGCGTGACGACCTTGCGAGGCAAACCACAAGGCTAATCCAGTCTGCAACAGACTCGGCTCATTCCCAGACTGACAACGGGCATTCCAAGGTCTGCCGTAATTGCATGAATGTAGCATTTGCCGAAGAGGAATTGACTGGCTCTTACTGTCATATCACCTCAAAATCGCGGAGTTCCGACTGTCGACTGCAATAGCAGTCTGAGGGCATTGACAAGCAAAACGGTAGGCTCGGCACATCGGCCGGTCGCGGTCGAATCAAAGTTGCAAGGCCTGGCGTCGGCCTACGGCTACCCGCACGGCGGGACGGTCCACCATTACAGGCCCTACCAGAAGGTCCACGTGCCGCCCGGCCACCTGCCGCCGCCCGGCGCCTGCCGGGCGTGGTACCGCGGCCTGCCGCCGGGCCACCAGCCGCCGCGGGCCATGCGCCTACCTCAAGGACCACGTCCCGCCGGGCGCCTTCCTGGTCAAGGGTTAGCCGGATCCCGCCGTCGCCCAGGCCGCCGCGTCTTCGACGGCCGCGACCCTCTCCACTTCAGCCGCGGGCGGCCGCCGCAAGAGAACGACCGGCATCTGGAGCTCGCGCGCCGCCTCGATCTTGCCGTAGGTCGCCGCGCCGCCGCTGTTCTTCGCGACCAGGACGTCGATGGCCCGGCGCCGCAGGAGCGCCAGCTCGTCTGCGGCAGCGAAAGGCCCGCGCGCAAGGATCACCTCGTGGCGGGGCAGCGGCAGGGGCTCCGCCGGCGGCTCGATCAGGCGCACCAGGAACCACGCCTCCGGGACGCCCGCGAAAGCATCCAGCTCGCGCTGCCCCACAGTGAGAAAGACCCGCAGCGGGCGGCGCGGCAGCAGGCCGGCCGGCGGCGCGGCGAGCAGCGCCGCCGCCTCGGCGGCGTCGGCCACCCCGAGCCAGCGGTCGCCCGCGGCAGGTATCCAGGGCGGCCGCTCCAGGCGCAGCAGGGGAACGCCGGCCGCCGCGCAGGCTTCGACGGCGTTGGCGGTCATGCGCGCGGCGTAAGGGTGCGTGGCGTCGATCACGCGGTCGATGCTCTCGGCGCGCAGATATTCGCGCAAGCCCTCGGCGCCGCCGAAGCCACCGACCCGGACCGTGCCCGCCAGATCGGCCGGCGCCGAGGTGCGCCCGGCGAGCGAGGTGACGACCGACAGCCCCGGCCGGCCGGCGAGCGCGCGGGCGAGCGCCGCCGCCTCGCCCGTGCCGCCGAGGATCAGCACGCGGCGGGGCCAGCCGCGCTCAGCGAACGGCATGGCGCTCGCCTGTCCCCGAGACGGGGGAGGCGTCTGCACTTCTCATCCCCCTCGGCAGAGGGGGAGGCCGGGAGGGGATCTTGATACCAGTTCGCCGCAGAGGGCTGACGCCAGAAGTCGGCGCCACCCCCACCCGGCCGGCTTGCGCCGGCCGGCCTCCCCCGGGACGTGGGAGGTTTCTGGTGGTCCCGCCCCGTTCAGCCACCGCCGCCTCCGAAATCGGCATGGCCGACGATCTCGCCGGCGCGGTCGACGACCAGCACCTCGACGTCGGTCT
>CAZDBC010000450.1:0-3353 GCA_964503295.1 uncultured Kiloniellaceae bacterium
GGGCGAGCCATGTCGACGGACGGCGGCCGGGCGCGGATACACGCGGCCCGGCCCTTGTGGGCACAGATGACCGAACAGGGCTCCGGCGACGAGCAGCGCCGCCTGGAGGCATTGCGCAGCTATGGCATTCTCGACACGCCGTCGGAACCGGCCTATGACGACATCGCGCGGCTCGCGGCGCAAATCTGCGATACCCCCATGGCAGCGGTCGCCCTGGTCGACGCCGATCGGCAGTGGTTCAAGGCCGCGATCGGCCTGGACCTGAGCGAGACGCCGCGCGCCATCGCCTTTTGCGATCGCGCGATCCGCACGCCCGGGCCTTTGATCGTCGAGGACGCGCGCGCGGACCCGAATTTCGCCGACAATCCGCTGGTCACGGGGCCGCCGCATCTCCGATTCTATCTCGGCGTTCCGGTTCTGACGCCCGACGGCCTGCCGCTCGGCACGCTGAGCGTCTTGGATGGTCGGCCGCGCAAACCGTCCGGTGAACAGGTCGCGGGCGTGGAGCGTCTTGCGCGCCAGCTCTCCATGCTGCTCGAACAGCGCCGGCAGGGACGCGAGCTGAACGATACCATCGCCGAGCTGGAACGGCGCGAACGGGAGGCGCGCGACACCGCCCGCCATCTCGTCGACGCGCAGCGCATCGCGCGGATCGGGATTTTGGAGATCGACCTCGTGCGCAACGAGCTGACCTGGTCGGACGAGATCTTCGAGATCTTCGGCATCGAGCGCGCCGACTTCGGCGGCACCTTCGAGGATTTCTTCGCCTTCGTCCATCCGGACGACCGTGACGAACTGCTGGCCAGGCAGAGACAGGCTCTGCGCGGCGAGAACTCCCTCGACCACATCCATCGCATCATCCGGCCCGACGGCGAGATCCGCCACGTGCACGAGCGCGGCGAACTGATCGTCGACGAGGACGGCAGGCACCGCCTGTCGGGTACGGTACAGGACGTGACCGCGATCCGCCAAGCGGAGGAACGGCTGGCCAGAAGCGAGGCGCAGCTTCGGGTGGCCAGCCGTCTCGCCGCGCTGGGCTGGTGGACCATCGAGTTGCCCGAGGAGCATATGGAATGGTCCGAAGAGACCTATGAGATCCATGGCGTCCCCCCCGGCACGCCGGTCACGGTCGAGGAAGAGCTGAGCTTCTATCCGCCCGAGCACCATGAAACCGTCTCCGCCGCATTCAACGCCTGCGTTGCCGAAGGCACGCCCTTCGACCTGGAGCTGGAGATCGTCTCGGTCGACGGCACCAGGGTGCCGGTACGCACCATCGGCGAGGCCGAGCGCGACGCCGAGGGGCGGATCGTGCGCGTGGTCGGCGCCTTCCAGGACATTACGGTGCTGAAGCGCGCGCAGGCCGAATCGGCCCGGCTGGCGGCACGCCTCAGCGCCACCCTGGAAAGCATCACCGACGCCTTCTTCGTGCTCGACCGGCACTGGCGCTTCACCTACGTCAACGCGGAAGCGGAGCGCATGCTCGAGCGCCCGCGCGACGAGCTGCTCGGGCGCGACGTCTGGGCTGAGTTCGCGCCGGCCGTCGAAACCGCCTTCTACCGCGAGTACCAGCGGGCCATGGCGGAACAGGCGACCGTCGCCTTCGAGGAATACTACCCGCCGCTCGGGCGCTGGTTCGCGGTCAAGGCCTATCCCTCGCCCGGGGGCCTGGCGGTCTACTTCCAGGACGTGACCGAGGAGCACGCGCGACGCGAGCGCCTGCATCTGCTCGAAAACTGCGTCGAGCGCATGTCGGATCTCGTCGTCGTCACCGAGGCCGAGCCGCTCGACGAGCCCGGCCCGCGCATCGTCTATGTCAACCAGGCCTTTGCGCGCCGTACAGGATACACCGCCGCCGAGGTTCTGGGCAGGAGTCCGAGATTCCTTCAGGGACCGGCGACGCAGCGCCACGAGCTGGATCGCATTCGCAGCGCGCTGGCGGCCGGACGGCCGGTGCGCAGCGAGGTTGTCAACTATACCAAGTCGGGCGAGGAGTACTGGCTGGAGCTCGACATCGCCCCGATCTTCGACGGCGGCGACCGGCCGGCCCACCTGCTCGCGGTCCAGCGCGACGTCACCGAACGCAAGCGGGCCGAGGAGCAGTTGCACCGCCAGCAGCAACGCCTTTCCGCGAGCGTCCAGGCTCTGCGCCGGCTCGCAGTGCTCGACGTGGACTCGGCGCAGCTCATCGATCGGGTGCTCGTCATGGCCCAGGAGATGCTGGAGGCTGACGGCGCCGCCTACGAGCGGATCGAGGGCGCGGAGCTCATCTACGATGTGGCCTGCGGCACGGCCGCGGACAACGTGGGCTTGCGCCTCGCGCGCGACGGCAGCCTGTCGGGCGAGGCCCTGACCGGGAACAGCACCCTGTGGTGCGGAGACTCCGAGCGGGACAGCCGGGTCGACTCGGCGGCGGCGCGGCAGGTCGGCGGCCGTTCGATCCTGGTCACCGTTCTGCGCGAGGCCGGCCGGCCGATCGGCGTGATCAAGGTGGTGGCGCGTCAGCCGGGCGCCTTCGGCCCGGCCGAGGCCGCCGCATTCGAGCTGTTCGCCGAGACCGCCGGCGCGGTCCTGCACCGGCGCCGGGCCGAGGAGCAACTGCGCCAGGCGCAGTGGCTCGAGGCGATCGGACAGCTCACCGGCGGCGTCGCGCACGACTTCAACAATCTGCTGACCGTCGTCCTGGGAAACGCCGAAACCTTGACCGAGCAACTGTCGGACAAATCCAGGTTGCGCAGCCTCGCCGAGATGATCCGCGCGGCCGCCGAACGCGGCGCCCAGTTGACCGAACGCCTGCTCGCTTTCGCCAGGCAGCAGCCGCTTGCGCCGGAGCCCACGGACGTCCAGCGACTCCTTGCCGGCATGGACGCTCTGTTGCGTCGGACGCTCGGGGACAACATCGAGATCGAGCTGGTCGGCAGCGGCGGCCTCTGGCCGGCGCTGGTCGATGCCGCCCAACTGGAATCGGCGGTCCTGAACCTTTGCATCAATGCGCGCGACGCCATGCCGGGCGGCGGGCGCCTGACCATCGAGACCGCGAACGTGCGGCTCGACCACGACTATGCCGCCGCCCACGACGAGGTGACGCCCGGGCGCTACGTGTTGCTCGCGGTCTCCGACACGGGCGTCGGCATGCCGCCCGAGGTCGTGGCTCGCGCCTTCGAGCCCTTCTTCACGACCAAGGAGGTCGGCGAGGGCAGCGGTCTCGGCCTCAGCATGGTTTTCGGGTTCGCCAAGCAGTCGGGCGGACACGTCAAGATCTACTCGGAGCCCGGTCAGGGCACGACGGTCAAGCTCTACCTGCCGCGCAGCGACCGGCAGACCGACGATGTCGCAGACGAGGAAGCGGACCAAAC
>CAZDBC010000451.1:0-3341 GCA_964503295.1 uncultured Kiloniellaceae bacterium
GCCGCCGATGAGCTGCACGTCACCCAGGCGGCGATCAGCCACCAGGTCAAAGCGCTCGAGCAGAGCCTCGGCGTGATCCTGTTCCGCCGCCTGAACCGGCGTCTGGTCCTGACCGATCAGGGCCAGAGCTATCTGCCGGAGGTGCGCGAGGCCTTCGACCAGATCAGCGCGGCCACGCGGCGCCTGCGGGCCGAGGACAAGTCGGGGCCCTTGCGGGTCAGTTCGCTGTCCTCGTTCGCCGCGCGCTGGCTGCTGCCGCGCCTGCCCCGCTTTCGCGAGCAGCATCCGCAGATCGACGTCATCGTCTCCGTGTCCGATGCCCTGATCGACTTCGGCAGCAGCGACATCGACCTCGGCATCCGTTACGGCGCCGGGAACTATCCGGGGCTCAGCGTCGAGCACCTGATGGACGAGGAGGTATTCCCGGTGTGCAGCCCGCGCCTGCTGGATGGCCCGCAGCCGCTGCGCGACCTCGCCGACTTGCACCTGCACACGCTGCTCCACGACGACGGCGCCCGGCCCGACCAGGTCGAGCACTGGCGCTGGTGGGTGGAACACTTCCGGATCCGCGGCCTCGACGTCCGCCGCGGCCCCGGCTACAGCGATTCCAGCCTGCTGATGCAGGCCGCCGTCGCCGGACAAGGGGTCGCCCTCGGCCGCCTGTCTCTGGTGATCGACGATCTGGAAGCCGGGCTGCTGGTGCGGCCGCTCGACGTGGCGAGGCGATCGAACTACGCCTACTACCTCGCCATGCCGCCGGCGACCGTGAAACAGACCAAGCAGAGCCACTTCCGCGACTGGCTGCGCGAGGAGATCGCGGCCATGCGCGCGCGCTACCCGAGCGCGGCCGACCTGCCGACCGCGAGCGGCCGGCAGGGCTGATCGCGGGAGCGAAGCGCCGGCAGCCGGCGCTTGCCCACCGCACGGCGAAGGCGCAAGCTTTCCATCCGTCTCGCCGTGCCGGGGGGTAAGGTCGGGACGTTCGTGTTGCGCCGACGGGGGGCAAGCGCATGACCTGCCAGATCGCGATTTCCGGGATAACGGGCTTTCGCAGCGCGGCCGACGCGCCGCCCCACCGGCTCGAAGTCGCCGGAACGGCCAGCGAATGCGAAAAGGTCTGCGTCCGGGTCACACGACAGGGCACCGGCGCGACCACCGCGGAGGTCGAGGCCGAGGTCGGCGCCGACGGTCAGTGGCTTGCCGTCCTCGAGTCCGCCGCCGGGCACTTCCAGGCCGGCGCCTTCGTCTGCGGCGACCCGGACGACAAGATCGAGGTAGTCGCCGAGTGTTGCGCCGCGCGGACCTGCCGGGACAGCACCGTCTTCAACGGCCTGACCTGCCAGAGCGAGCGTGACTGTCCGAGCGTCACCGACCTCACGGCGACGGTCGGCGAGTGCAATCCGGACGGCACCCGCCCGGTCAGCGTCTCGGCCGCGGTGACGCCGAACCAGGTCGCGCCGGTCTTCGTCCAATGGTTCCATGGCGGCGAGGACGGCGCGGCCGCCTCCTTCGCGGGGCCGGGCAGCTTCACCGACAGCCGCGACTACCCGCCGGGCGTGCACAGCTACGGCGTAAGGGTGATCCATCCCGAGGGCTGCCCCGAGACGAGCGCCAGCGTGACGGTCGGAGACTGCGCGCCGCCGCCGCCCCCAGCCCCGGTCTGCCCCACGATCACCTTCGCCGCGCCGGACATCGCCGACGACTGCGGCAAGAACGGCACCCGTACCGTCGCCGTCTCGGCCACGGTCGTCCATTCGGACGGCGCGGCGGTCTCGGCGCGCCTCGCGCTGCTCGGGCCAGACGGCGAGCCGAGCGCAATCCTGGACAGCGGCGACGACCCATCCGGCAGCCTGACCCTGCAGGGTGCGACATCGCTTGCGCCCGGCAGCCATCAGGTCGCGGTCCTGGTCGACCAGCCGGCCGGCTGCGGCCGCGCGGTCGATACGCTGGAGGTGGCGCCCTGCCCGACCCGCTGCCCGGGCGTCGCCTTCGACCCGCCGGAGATCGGCGACTGCGCCGAGGGCCTGCGCCAGGTCACGCTGCGCGCCCGCCTGAGCCCGGACGGCCCCGGCGTCTTCGCCGCGCGACTGCTGCTCTGGGACACGGTGGCCCAGGTGCCGCTCGAGGAGCTCGACAGCGTGACGAGCGACGGTCAGCCGGCCGAACTGACGGTCAGCCGCGCCTTCGCGCCGGGCACCTACGCCTTCGTGGTCCAGGTGACCGAACCGGAAGGCTGCACCGGGCGCTCGCAGGCGGTCACCGTCGCGCCCTGCGGCCCCGAGGAAGAAGAAGAGGACGAAGACGAAGAGGAGGAGGACGGCGGCGGGCTGCTGATCAACTGGTGCGCGGTCGCGCTCGGCGTCCTGCTCGCCCTGCTCGTCGTCGGCGCGCTGCTGCTCGGCATCGGCTTCTGCCTGCTCGGCGTGGTGCCCGAGGGGACGGTCACGGTGGTGGTCGCCGTGATCACGGTGATCGGCGCGGTGCTGCTCGCGCTCGCCACCATCGGCCTGCTGATCTGGCTGTTCCTCTGCGGCAGCTGCCGGGTCAACTGCTTCCTGATAGACATCCTGATCGACGTGCTGCTGCTGCTCGCGGCGCTGACCACGATTCTCGCCTTCATCGGCATGATCCTGGCCGCGCTGGGGCTGTCCAAGCTGTGCTGGATCGGCTGGGCGATCGACACCCTCGACATCGGCCTGCTGCTGCTCGCCGCCTACTGGTGGGCGCGGGTGGTCGGCTGCCGGCCCTGGCCGCGCTGGGTGCCCGACTGGGCGCGGATCAGCCTGCCCGACGCCCTGCGCGTGCTGTGCCGGGGGTGAGGTGCCTGGCGCGGCGCGCAGGTTTGGCAAGCGCCGCCCGGGCGTCGTAGACTGCGTGCCGGTCCGGCCGGCTCGCGGCCGGTCACCGTCGCCCGCGGCGCCCCGGAGGGGCCGCAGCCAACACCACCGCCCGAGGAGACACGGCGGGACCCCGCCCGCCGCGCAGCCGATGTGCCGAGCCCCCGTCTGACACCCGAATCAGCCCTCGCCTGGACCCGCCTCGCCCGCCTGCAGGCGCTCGTCCTGGCGCTCCTGATCGGCGGCTGCGGCGGCTACCTCGCGCATCTGGCCCAGCTGCCGCTGGCCTGGATGATCGGCGCCATGTGCGCGACCACGGTCGCCGCCATGACCGGCCTGGCGATCCGCATGCCCTCCGTCCTGCGCGCCGTCTTCGTCGCCGTGCTCGGCGTCATGCTCGGCAGCTCCTTCACGCCCGAGCTGCTGGGCCAGCTCGGCGACTGGGCGGTCAGCCTGTCGTTCCTGTTCCTCTACGTGCTGGTGAGCAGCGCGCTCGGCTATCTC
>CAZDBC010000452.1:0-3334 GCA_964503295.1 uncultured Kiloniellaceae bacterium
AGGCGGCGGGGACCCTGGAGCGCGAGGCCAACGGCGTGTCCGACAATCCGATCGTTTTTTCGGACAGCGGCGAAGTGCTGTCGGGCGGCAACTTCCATGCCGAGCCGGTGGCGCTGGCGGCGGACGTTCTGGCGCTGGCGATCGCCGAGGCCGGCGCGCTCGCCGAGCGTCGCATCGCGCTCTTGACCGATGCCAACATGAGCGGCCTGCCCGCCTTTTTGGTGGCGGAGCCGGGGCTGAACTCGGGCTTCATGATCGCCCACGTCACCGCCGCGGCCCTGGCCAGCGAGAACAAGCAGCTGGCTCACCCGGCCTCGGTCGACAGCCTGCCGACCTCCGCCAACCAGGAGGACCACGTGAGCATGGCAACGCACGGCGCGCGCCGCCTGGGGACCATGACGGCCAACCTATCAGGCATTGCCGCAGTCGAGCTGCTGGCCAGCGCCCAGGGCGTCGATCTGCACCGTCCGCTCACCACCAGCCCCCGGCTCGCGGCCATTTTAGGTGCAGTGCGAAGAGCGGTCCCCTTCCTGGCGGAGGACCGGGCAATGGGGCCAGATATTGAGAGAATTCAGGCGCTTATTAACGATGGCTTTTTTAGCAGCCAGTCATATATAGCAGATATTTTCCCTCTTTTTCGCACCCGCAGCAGCTAGACGTACGCCCGCCAACGAGCTACTTTTTTTCATCCAGGAAGCAAAGCCGGTCGTAAGAACAGGCAACTGTCGGAGATCGCAAGCGCCCGAGCGGACAGCGATGTCCTCCCCGGAGGGGACGGTTTGGTTCACCCACGCGGAAGGAGACGACGTTGGCCACGATCACAGAGGCAAGAACGACGGAAGAGGTGAAGCGCATGGATGCGGTTCCGATGAACGACTATGTCCTGGACGATCAGGTCGTTCACCTGGTCCGCCGCGCCCACCAGAAGGGTTCCGCGCTGTTCCTGTCGGTCCTGGCGCCGGACCAGCTGACGCCGACGCAGTTCTTCGCGATGGCCCGCCTGTTCGAGCGTGGCAAGCTGTCGCAGAACCGACTCGGCCGGCTGGCCGCCATGGATCCGGCCACCATTCAAGGCGTGATACGGCGCCTGGAAGAGCGCGGCTTTATTCAGCGCGTGCCCGATCCGACGGACCGTCGGCGCATGTTGCTGAGCCTGACCCCGAGCGGCGAGGCCACCGTGGTCCGGCTTCTGGAAGGGGCGCACAAAGTGTCGCGGGCGATGCTGTCGCCCCTGAAGCCGGACGAGCAGCAGGCCTTCATGGAGATGCTGCGCAGGATCGTTTAGAGACGCGGCCCCGGCCCTGCACCAGGCAACGGCGCTCAGTTCGCCGAGGGGCCCGGCGCGGACCAAGTGTAGCCGGCGCGCAGCAGCTCGTTGAGATCGCTCTTGACCGCTGGCCGGTTGAGCCCGCGGGCGCCGAGCAGCTCCTCGTAGCTTGGCCGCGGGTCGCAGTAGAGCACACCGAGCGCGACCGGCAAGGCGGGTGGGGCCATGTCGGCCAGCATGCCCGCAAGCGTGCGGTTGGTCTCGTCGTGGACCAGAAGATCGGCCTCGCTGATCCCGTCTTCGCCGAGGGTAACCGCCTCGATCGTCAGCGTCTTGGTGTCCAGGCGCAGGCCGCGCCGATTGTCCTTGCCGAAGACCATCGGCTTGCCGTGCTCGAGATGAACCTGATTGTCGGCCGCGACCTCGCGCTCGGCGAATTGGCCAAAGGCGCCGTCGTTGTAGACGATGCAGTTCTGGAAGATCTCGACCAGCGACGCCCCGCGGTGCGCCTGGGCGCGCGCCAGTACGACCGGCAGGTGCTTCTGAAGGGTATCGATCGAGCGAGCGAAGAAGCGCGCACCCGACCCGAGCGCGAAGGCGCCGGCCGAGACCGGCGACTCGACCGAGCCGCCGGGTGTCGAGGGCGAGCGCGTGCCGGCCCGCGAAGTCGGCGAGTACTGGCCCTTGGTCAAGCCATAGATCTCGTTGTTGAACAGCAGGATCTGCAGGTCGACGTTGCGGCGCAGCACGTGCATCAGGTGATTGCCGCCGATCGACAGGGCATCGCCGTCTCCGGTCACCAGCCAGACGTCGAGGTCCGGATTGGCAAGCTTGACCCCGGTTGCGACGGCGGGCGCGCGTCCGTGGATCGTGTGAAAGCCGTAGGTCGCCATGTAGTAGGGGAAGCGTGCCGCGCAGCCGATGCCCGAGACGAAGACCGTACGCGCCGGGTCGGCCTGCAGGTCGGCCATGGTCTTCTGGACCGCTTTCAGGATGGCGTAGTCGCCGCAGCCGGGGCACCAGCGGACCTCCTGATCCGAGGCGTAGTCCTTGGCGGTGCGGGGCGCGGCGGGGCTGACGACGTTCATGGGGATAGTCCTCCTTCCGGACGGCGGCTCAGGCCGCACGTGCGCGGATCGCATCCTCGATCTCGGCGATCGTGAAGGGCTTGCCGGTGACCTTGCCGAGGCTCTCGGCCGGCACGAGGAACTGGCTGCGCAGCAGGGTCGCCAGCTGGCCGGCGTTCATTTCCGGTACCAGTATGCGCCCGAAGCCCGACAGCAGCTCGCCAAGATTGCGCGGCAGCGGCCAGAGATGGCGCAGATGGACATGGGCCACCCGGTGGCCCTGCCGGCGCAGGTTCTCGACCGCCCGGTTGATCGGGCCGTAGGTCGAGCCCCAGCCAACCACGGCGAGCGCGTCGCCGGCTTCGCCCAACTCGACCTCCTGCAGCGGTATGTCGTCGGCGATGCCTTCGATCTTGGCGGCGCGGGTCTCGGTCATGCGCTGGTGATTGGCCGGATCGTAGGAAATGTTGCCGCTGTCGTAGTCGCGCTCGATGCCGCCGATGCGGTGCTCCAGTCCCGGCGTGCCGGGAACCGCCCAGGCCCGGGCCAGGGTTTCGGGATCGCGCAGGAAAGGCTGAAAGCCTTCGGGATCGGTGCGGAACGCGACCGGGAACCGCGGCAGCGAATCTGCATCGGGAAGCAGCCAAGGCTCCGAGGCGTTGGCGATGTAGCCATCGGTCAGCAGCATGACCGGGGTCATGTATTTGGTGGCAATGCGCACCGCCTCCATCGCCACCTCGAAACAGTCGGCCGGCGAGCGCGTGCAGAGCACCGCCAGCGGGCTGTCGGCATTGCGTCCGAAAACGGCCTGGTAAAGGTCGGACTGTTCGGTCTTGGTCGGCAGCCCGGTGGAAGGGCCGCCGCGCTGCGAATTGACGACCACCAGCGGCAGTTCGGTGGCGACGGCGAGGCCGAGGGCCTCGGTCTTGAGCGCGATGCCCGGGCCCGAACTCGAGGTCACGCCGAGCGCGCCGGCATAGGAGGCGCCGATCGCCGCGCA
>CAZDBC010000453.1:0-3330 GCA_964503295.1 uncultured Kiloniellaceae bacterium
GAAGGTCTCGTGCCCCTTGATCAACTCGCCGACCACGTTGTCGCCGGTCTTGGCCAGCAGCCGATGGATCTCGAAGACCTCCTCGCCGGCTTTAAGCATGGCCTCGAGCTCGGCGTCGCCGAGATCGGCGAGACGGGCACCGGCGTCGACCCGGGCTTCCTGCAGCAGTTGTTCCGATCTCATGACCATCCAAACATAGGCGCTCGCGCCGCGGTGCGAAAGCTTCGGGTCGGGTCAACTCGCCGTGAACTGCTGGCCGCCCAGGCCCTGGATTCAGCCGTCAGGCATCTCGCGCACCAGACGAAAGCCGATCAGGATGTGCTTGAGGGCGGCCGGACGTCCGTGGCGGGCCGCCGGCCGGCAGACGCCGCAGCCGCGATCGTCCCAGGAGCCGCCCTTGACCAGATAGCGCTCCGCCCCCGACGCGCGGGCGGTCGGTGCGGCGCCCGGCGGCGTCGCCGTCCACTCGAATACCTGGCCGGCGGCGTCGAGCAGGCCGAAGGGGCTGGCACCGTTGGGAAAGCTGCCGACCGGCAGCGTGTCGAAGGGTCCGGCGTCATGGCTGTTGAGCCGCGCCGGATCCCACTCGTCGCCCCAGGGAAAGCACCGGCCATCGGTGCCGCGCGCCGCCTTCTCCCATTCGGCCTGGCTGGGCAGGCGCCAGGTGTCGCCCGTACGGCCGCTCAGCCAGCGGGCATAGGCCACGGCATCCGTCTGCGCCACCAGGACCACGGGATGCTCGGCGCGCCCCTCGGGGGGCCGGCCATCGGACCAGGCGTGGCGCCGGGTGCGTTCGTATGGGTGAATCAGGCCGTAGTCGCGCCAGGTCGCCGCCTCGACATCGGGCGCAGCGTGGCCGGTTGCCGCCACGAAAGCCGCATAGTCGGCATTGGTGACCGGCGTGCGGGTGATCGCAAAGGCGGGCAGATCGAGGGACTGACGCACGGGCTCGTTCTCGTACCAGCGCCACTCGCGCGTCCGGCTGTGGCCGTAGGCGGCCTCGTCGAGACGGTAGGCCTTTTCCTTTTCGGCCCGGTCAGATCCGAGCAGGAACGGGCCCGCCGCCACCGTCACCGTGGAGGGAGGCGCGAACGCCTGGCCCCATGCGGCAGCCGGCATCGAGAGCAGTGCGAAGGCGACGACCAGGAGACATCGCATGGTCCGAGCCTAGCTTCCGGACGGTGGCCGCGACAGAGGCCGGCCGGGGCAGGCCCGTCACAATCGCGCGAGCGGGCGGATCCGGCAGCTAGGGCCGGATCACCATGACCGAGCATTCGGCATGGCGCACGACGCGCGCCGCGTTCGGGCCGAGCAGATAGTCCTGCAGCTCCGGCCGGTGCGAGGCCATGACGATGAGATCGGCGCCGATCTCCTTGGCGGCGCGCAGGATCTCCTCGTAGATGCGCCCGTGTCCGACCACGCACTGGACAGGGACCTCATCGCCGATCCGCTCGTCGACGAAGCGGTGCAGCCTTGCGGTCGTCTCCTCCAGCGCCTTGGCCTCGAACTCGGGCGGGAAATAGGAGCCGACGATCGTCATGCCGAAATCGGGGACAATGGTCATGACATGGAGCCGGCTGCCGAAGGTCTCGGCCTGCTGGACGGCGCAGTCGATCGCCTTGTCCTGGGTCTCCAGGTGGCCGAGATCGACCGGCAGGAGGATGTCCTTGAACATGCGTTCTCCCCTCAGGCGGGCGCCAGCTCCGGCGCCTTGCGGCGGCGTGCGCGCTGCATCACGACGATCAGTGCGAGCAGGAGCAGGGCAGGAATGAAGAAGAGTTCCTTTGGCGGCTGATCGGCAGGAACCTGCACGGCGACAATGCGCTGCCCGAAATCGAGCCCGGCGGCCTGGGCGCGGCTGTCGTAGGCGGCGTTGTCGACCTCGACCAGGTCTTCTTCGACGTAGAGCGTCAGGCCGATGTCCTCGAGCTTCTCCTCGCCGGTCTCGCCGGCGCCGATCGGCAGGAGGGCGACGAAGCTGCGCGGATTGCCGATTGCGTCGGTGCCCTCGATGCGCAGGCGCAATTCGCTGCCACGCGGCAAATCTTCCGCGACCTCCACGATCTCGGTGGGCGCCACGTCGTGATAGGGCGGATAAACCATGTCCATCCAGAAGCCGGGACGGAACAACGTGAAGGCGATCAGCAGCAGGAGCACCGACTCGTAGATTCGCGAACGCGCCAGGAAGTAGCCCTGGGTGGCCGCGGCGAAGATCAGCATCGCGGTGGTGGCGACGACGAATACGAGAATACCGCCCAGCCAGCCGACGTCGATCAGCAGGAGATCGGTGTTGAAGATAAAGAGGAACGGCAGCGCGGCCGTGCGCAGACTGTAGAAGAAGGCGACGAAGCCGGTCTTGATGGGATCGCCCCCCGAGACAGCCGCGGCGGCGAAGGAAGCCAGACCGACCGGCGGCGTGACGTCGGCCATGATGCCGAAATAGAACACGAAGAGGTGGACCGCGATCAGCGGCACGAGCAGGCCGGCCTCCTGCCCGAGCGTCACGATCACCGGCGCGAGCAGCGACGAGACCACGATGTAGTTCGCCGTGGTCGGCAGGCCCATACCCAGAATCAGGCTGAGCACGGCGGTCCAGAGCAGCATCAGCAGGAGATTGCCGAGCGAGAGGATCTCGACGACGTTGGACAGGGCGAGCCCGACCCCGGTCTGCGAGACGACGCCGACGATGATGCCCGCGGTGGCGGTCGCGATGGCGATGCCGATCATGTTGCGCGCGCCGGTGATCAGGCCGTCGACCAGCTCCTCCACGCCCTGTCGGCAGCGCGCCGGCAGCTGACCCTCGCCGCGGAAGATCGCGAACAGCGGCCGCTGGGTGAGCAGGATGAAGATCATCAGGGCGGTCGCCCAGAAAGCGGACAGGCCCGGCGAGAGCCGCTCCACCATCAGGCACCAGACCAGCAGCACCACGGGCAGGAGGAAGTGCAGCCCCGAGTTCACCGTCGGCTTGACCTCGGGCAAGCGCACCACCTGAGACTTGGGGTCGTCGAGCTCGAGCACCGGGAAGCGCGCGCCGTGCCGGATCAGCCCGACATAGACCACCGCGAGCAGGCCGCCGATGATCCAGCTTGAGGCCTCGCCGAACGTCGGCTTGATCCAGCCGATGCCGTAGTAGACGGCGAACGACAGGACGCAAAGCGCCAGGAAGCCGAACAGGAAGCCGGCCAGGGCGCGCAACAGGGGCTTGGGCGCGCTGGCGCGCGGCAGGCCCTGCATGTTCTGCTTCATCGCCTCGAGGTGAACGATGTAGACCAGCGCGATGTAGGAGATCAGCGCGGGCAGGAAGGCGTGCTTGACGACCTCGAAGTAGCT
>CAZDBC010000454.1:0-3310 GCA_964503295.1 uncultured Kiloniellaceae bacterium
AACCGACATTCTCGGTGTCGTCGGCGTCATTAAGGCAGCGACGGGCACCTATGAGGTCGAGGTGCTGCAGATCGCGACCGCGCACAAGGTCTCCAGCGGCACCATCGCGGATACGTCTGCAGCGCTCGGCGTGACCGAGACATTGACGGTCCAGTTGAGCGGCGCAAGCGCCGAGGAGTCCGTTGACATTTCCGTCACCAGCGATATGTCGGCGGCGGACGTGGTAAGCCAGATTAACAGCCATACTGCGACCACGGGGGTTCGCGCATCCCTCGTGAAGGTGGCCGATGGCGACTATCGTATGGTCGTCACGGCGGAGCAGACCAACAAGGACATCGAGCTCAGCGGCGACTCCGGCGGGGCAACGTTGAGCGCGCTCGGTCTCTCTGCCGACAACGGCGCCACCTACACCGAGGTGCTTCAGACCGCTCAACCGTCCGAAATCAAGCTGGACGGAATCACGGATTCGATCTTCCGCGACAGCAACGACATTGACGATGTGATCTCCGGCCTGACGCTGCAGTTGGTTAAAGCCGAGCCTGGAACGACAATCACCGTGGAGGTCGAGTCGGACCTTGCGGGAGTGCGCGAGAAGATTCTCGATTTCGTCAACGCCTACAACGAGGTCCGTGCCTTCTTGAAGGAAGCCACGGCCATCGAAGGCGAGGACGAGGAAACTGAGACGGCGCTGCTCTTCGCAGACAACATCGTACGGTCGCTCGGCCAGGATCTCGGCCGCGACCTCGCCCAGCTCGTAGGGAATCTGGATGACTCGGTGCTCTCGACCCTCAGAGGCGTGGGTATCGAACTCGATGACGACAATTTCCTGACCGTCGACGAATCGACGCTGGATGCGAATCTGGTCGGCAAGCTCGAAGAAGTGCGGGGCGTCTTCGAGTTCGGCTTTCAGTCCGACTCCGCCGACATTCGTATGATTGCGCGCAAGAGCAAGCTGGAGCTCGGAGACTTTACCATCGAGGCGCCGGCCGGCGCCATCGACGGGACCACGCTCAACGTCACCGGCTATGGCGCGGCCTTTACCGTCGACGGTGGTCGCCTGATCGGCCTCGAGGGAACCAAGTTCGAGGGTTTGACCCTGGCCTATGCGCGCGATACGAGCGATAGCGGTGCCGCAGCCGAGAACATCAACATTTCGACAAGCCTGGGTATCGCTGAACGTCTGTATCAGACGGTCGACAGCTACATTAGCCCGGTAGACGGCGTGATCACCGAAGAGGTCGAGCGCCTGAATGCCCAGATCGACGACTACGAGGCGGAGGTGATCGAGATCGACGCCCGGCTGGCCGTCTATCAGGAGTTGTTGATCGAAAAGTATTCGCGCATGGAACAGGCTATCGCTCAGGCCGAGGCGCTCACGAACCAGTTGCGCGCCATGATGGGCATCAACGACAATCAGTAAGCGGCCAGTTGGTCCTAGGGACGACAGAAGCCGGTCAATAGGGAGCTGCAAGTGAGCTACGCGTCCAACGCCACCTCCGCGTATACCGCGGCATCGCAGATGGTGACGTCTCTACAGGCGGTCGTCATGCTCTACGACGGAGTGATCAAGGCAGTCCGTCAGGCCAGGTCCGCGATCGAAGCCGGGCGCATCGAGGAACGTTTCCACGCGACCCAGAAGGCCAGCAAGATTGTCTTGGGGCTCCAGTCGGCCCTGGACTTCGAGCGCGGCGGGGACGTGGCCCCAATGCTCGACGAGTTCTATACCCGGGTGTTCTCGCGTCTGCAGCAGATCAATTTCAGCAATTCAATCCACCTATGCGACGACCTCATTGCCGCCTTGACCGATGTTCGCGACAGCTGGCGGCAGGTCTCGCGACAGGAGGAGACCAATGCGAAGGGCGGCGAGGCGCAGGCTGGAGACCATTCGGCCGTGAAGGAGGCCATTGCCCTTTCGGTGTAGTCGTCCACCCTCAGGCGCGGAGGACCCGGCGCTGCTGGTGCGTGGGTGGAGGCATGCCTCCTAAACATTCTGTTAGCCATATCGCGGCAGGATCGCCTGCGCGACGGCGGTCCAACGCTCGCCGTGGCCAAGGCGGAGATGGTCGCTATTATGCACGCCATGGACAAGGACGTGCCACGGGTTCGGCGCAGAAGGGAGCTCGCCACGATCGAGCGGCTGATCGGCTCCGGCCGTCTTGCGGAGGCGGAACAGCTGTTGCGCCGCTTCCTGAAGCGCAATCCCGCCCATGCCGAGGCCCTCAAGCTGCGCGGCGACTGCCTGCGCCTGCGAGGCCGGCTTGACGAAGCCCTGGCCAGCTATGATGCGGCGGTCCAGGTCGAACCGGGCCTGACTTCAGCCTACTGTTGTGCCGGTCTTGCCTGCGAGGCGGCGGGACGTCTGGCCGAAGCCGGCGGTCTCTACCGAAGGGCGAGCGAGCTCGATCCGGGGTTGGCCGAACCGCTGCTCCGTCTGGGCGGCATCCTCAAGGCCCTCGGCCGGCTTGAGGAGGCAATGGAGCTCTATCGCCGTGGTGTCGTCCTCCAACCCGATTTTCCTGCTGCTCAGGTTAACCTGGGCAATCTCGCTTTGGCGCTCGGGCGACACGAGGAAGCCGAATGCGCTTACAGGAGGGCGCTCGGACTCGCGCCGGATCTGGCTCGCGCACACTGCAATCTGGCGATGGCATTGCGCGAGCTAGGCCGCTTCGACGAGGCATTGGCCAGCGCCCGCAGAGCCGTCGAACTCGATCCAGACGATGCCGAAAGTCTGAGTTGCCTCGGCAGCATCGAGAAGAAGCGCGGCGAGCTCGACAAGGCGATCGAGCACTGTCGGGCAGCCGTTGTGCTCTCGCCGCGCCAGGCAAGCTATCATTTCAACCTGGGCGATGCGCTGCGCAGCGCGGATCGCCTCGAGGACGCGGCAAGCAGCTACGTCGCTGCACTTCGTCTCGACAGCAATCTCCGACCCGCGCTGACCAACCTCGCTGTGATCAGGGAGGAGCAGGGCGATGTCGGGGCCGCGCTGGAGCTCTGCCAACGGCTTCGTCGCCTGGCGCCGAACGATCCGGGGGTTCAGGTTCTCCAGGCCCGGCTGTGTGAGCGGGTCGGCCGGCTCGGCGAGGCTTGGGACCTCGCCGAGGCCGGTTTCGCCGCTGGTCATCGGCTGCCCGACCGTCGCTTCACCTTGCCGCGCTGGCGAGGAGAGCATCTGGACGGCCGCCGGCTTCTGGTATGGCGGGAACAGGGCCTGGGCGACGAAATCCGCTTTGCGAGCTGCTATCCGGATCTCTTGGCACAGACTGCAGGTTGCACGATTGAGACGGATGCGCGCCCGGTTCCGATATTCGCC
>CAZDBC010000455.1:0-3307 GCA_964503295.1 uncultured Kiloniellaceae bacterium
GGAAGTTCTCTCGCGCCTGCTGAAGGACGCCAAGATCCCCCACAACGTCCTCAATGCTCGTTATCACGAGCAGGAGGCCTTCATCATCTCCCAGGCAGGCGTGCCCGGCGCGGTGACCATCGCGACCAACATGGCCGGCCGCGGCACCGACATCCAGCTCGGCGGCAACCTCGACATGCGCCTGGCCCGGGAGCTCGAAGGAATCGAGGACGAGGCCGCACGCGCCGGTAAGGCGGAGCAGATCCGGTCTGAGGTGGAGGCCGCACGACAAGTCGCGCTGGATGGCGGCGGCCTCTACGTTGTCGGCACCGAGCGTCACGAGAGCCGGCGCATCGACAATCAGTTGCGCGGCCGCTCGGGCCGGCAGGGCGACCCCGGTGCCTCGAAGTTCTTCCTGAGCCTCGAAGACGACCTGATGCGCATCTTCGGGTCGGACCGCATGGACGGCATGCTGCGACGCCTCGGCCTGGAGGAAGGCGAGGCGATCGTCCATCCGTGGGTCAACAAGGCCCTCGAGAAGGCGCAGAAGAAGGTCGAAGAGCGCAACTTCGAGATTCGCAAGAATCTCCTGAAGTACGACGACGTGATGAACGACCAGCGCAAGGTCATCTTCGAGCAACGCAAGGAGCTGATGCGCGCGGCGGACGTTCACGACACCGTCGTCGAGATGCGGCGCGAGACCGTCGATACCCTGATCGAGCGCTGCATTCCGCCCAAGGCCTACGCCGAGCAGTGGCATGTCGACACCCTGCACGAGGAGTGCCTGCGCCTGTTCGGCCTCGATCTGCCGATCGCGGACTGGGCCAAGGAGGAGGGCATTGCCGAGCAGGAGATCCGGCAGCGCATCCTGGACGAGGTGAACCGCAAGATGGCGGCCAAGACCGCCAATTACGGCGCCGAGATCATGCGCAGCCTGGAAAAGCAGATCGTCCTGATGGTGGTCGACAAGCAGTGGAAGGACCACCTGCTGTCGCTCGATCACCTGCGCCACGGCATCGGGCTGCGCGCCTACGGCCAGCGCGACCCGCTCAACGAATACAAGCGCGAAGCCTTCGAGTTGTTCGAGAAGATGCTTGCCGAGGTGCGCGACGAGGTCACCATGCTGCTCGCCCGCTTCGAGTTGCGCGCCGCGGAGCCGGAGCAGCGGCAGGTTCCCGACGATATGGTGCCGCGCGCCCAGCCGCGCATGACGGAAACGCGGCGCGATCCGGCCCTGGTCGGCGCCGGCGCCGAAGCCGAACCGGCCGCTGCCGGGGCACCGGCGGGCGTCGCGAGCGAGCCGCCGGAGTCCGCACGGCCTGCGCCCGCGCCGCGGCGCCAGGCAGCAGCCGTCACGGCCGACCCCAACGATCCCTCGACCTGGGGCAAGGTTCCGCGCAACGCACCCTGCCCTTGCGGTTCCGGCAGGAAGTACAAGCACTGCCACGGCAAGCTCGGCTGAACGGCGCCGCCGGCGCCGCCGGCCGCCCGGCGTCTCAGCTCAGGCCCTGGTGGCCCATGGCGAGAAACTTGTCGCGCCGCTGCTGACGCAGCACCGTCCCGTCCTCCTTGATCAGCGCGCGCAAGGCGCGCTCCAGGGCTTCGCCGACGGCAGCGATCGCCTCGTCGCGGCCGCGGTGGGCGCCGCCCAAGGGCTCCTCGACGATCTCGTCGATCACCTGCAGCTTGAGCAGATCCTGTGCGGTCAGGCGCAGGGCCTCTGCGGCCTCCTTGGCCTGATCGCCGCTGCGCCAGAGAATCGAGGCGCAGCCCTCCGGCGAGATCACCGAGTAGACCGCGTGCTCCAGCATCATGACACGGTTGGCGGCGGCAATCGCGATCGCGCCACCCGAACCGCCCTCGCCGATGATCGCCGAGATCAGCGGCACCTCGAGCGACAGGCAGCGTTCGATCGAGCGGGCGATGGCCTCGGCCTGGCCGCGCTCTTCGGCGCCGATGCCCGGATAGGCGCCGGCCGTGTCGACCAGGGTGATCACCGGCAGGCCGAAGCGCTCGGCCAGGGACATCAACCGCTGGGCCTTGCGGTAGCCTTCGGGCCGGGCCATGCCGAAGTTGTGGGCGACGCGGCTTTCCATGTCGGTGCCCTTCTCGTGCCCCATGAGCACGACCGAATAGCCGCGGAAACGGCCCAGCCCGCCGATGATCGCCTTGTCCTCGGCGTAGCTGCGGTCGCCGGCGAGCGGCGTGAAATCCTCGATCAGGGCCTCGAGGTAGTCGCTGGTCTGGGGCCGGTTCGGATGGCGCGCGACCAGCGTCTTCTGCCACGGGCTGAGCTTGGCGTAGGTCTGGCGCAACAGACGGTCGGCCTTGGCCTGCAGCTTGGCGACCTCGTCGGCGATGTTGATGTCGCCCTTGTCCGAGAGATGGCGCAGATCCTCGATCTTGCCTTCGAGCTCGGCGATCGGCTTCTCGAAATCGAGGAAGTTGTGCATGCCGTCGTCTCCCCCCTGGCGCCGCCCCACCGGCGCGCAACAGGCCCCGCGCGGGGTCGCTCAAGGTTTAGCGGCTGCGCAGCAAAAGCAAAAGGGGCGGCACGCAACCGTCCAAAGGTCATCCGGCCCGTTCGGCCTTCGCAATCTGACGCGCCTTGGCGACCATCACCTCCGCCTGCTTGATCGAGGCGATGTCGATCAGGCGCCCGTCGAGGGCAACCGCCCCCTTCCCCTCCTTCTGGGCCTGCTTCATGGCCTGCAGGATGCGCTTGGCCTTGTCGACCTCGCTCTTGGAGGGGCTGTTGACCTCGTTGGCAAGTGCGATCTGGCTCGGATGTATCGCCCACTTGCCCTCGCAGCCGAGCACGGCGGCCCTGTGCGCCTGTGCCTTGAACCCGTCGGGATCAGAGAAATCGCCGAACGGCCCGTCGATGGGCCGCAGGCCATGGGCGCGCGCGGCCACCACCATCCGCGCGATGGCGTAGTGCCACATGTCGCCCCAGTGGAACGCGCGCCCGGCGTCGTCGAGCTTGTCGGTCAGCACCCCGTAGTGGGGGTTCGGCCCGCCGATGCCGGTCGTGCGCGCCTTGGTCGAGGCGGCGTAGTCGGCGACGCCGAAGTGCAGGCTCTCGTTGCGGCGCGACGCGCCCGCGATGGCATCCACGTTGGCCATGCCGAGCGCTGTTTCGATGATCAGCTCGAACCCCAGGCGTTTCTTGCGGCCGACCGCGGCCTCGACCTGGGTCACCAGCATGTCGAGCGCATAGACGTCGGCGGCGGTGCCGACCTTGGGGATCATGACCAAGTCGAGCCGATCGCCGCCCTGCTCGATGACCTCGATCACGTCCCGGTACATGTAGTGGGTGTCGAGCCCG
>CAZDBC010000456.1:0-3040 GCA_964503295.1 uncultured Kiloniellaceae bacterium
CGATTCCCCCCAATGCACCCCTTCGTCGGCCCGGCCCCCCGCCCCGGCAGCGGTGCGGTTCGGCCCAACCTCCCAAGGACGGCCAGACCAAGCGTAGCTCTATGCGTGGATGCTAAAGCGCCGGGCGCAGAAGGGCCTTGGTCAACAGCGCCGCCCGATCGCGCAGTGCCGACATCTTTACTGACGGGCTCTCGGTCGCTGTTCCGCAGAGGGATCCGGCTCGCGAATGGAAGAGGATTATGGCAATCAAGCTGCGCGCATGGGTGTTGCGAAATATTCTCATTTGCAATATACGACAGTCTGTTTGGAACTGCGGCGTCGATCGCATGCCGTTCCAGGCGTTTAGCGTCATTGGGGGCAGGGGGAAGGCGACGTCTCGGTGTAAGCGGGATGATCTTAAAAACAGGCGATGATCCGGGCGTCGGCTCTCGGAATTTGAGCCGTGTCGTCAAAAAAGCTCTGACCCGGCAGGCACCGTCACTGCCAACCTTCGATTTCGGTTGGTTAAACGAGGTCGTTGCCGCCTCTCGACGTTGTGAATCCCAAGCCAGCCAGCGGCCGACCGGTCGCAAGCCAGCCAGTCTTTTCGTCGGAACGGGGGAGAATGTTCCATGGAGGCTGGCCGAAGGCTCAGCGTCGCCATCATCGTCGGGATTGTACTATTTGGCGTGAACGGCTTTGCAGCAGCGCAGCAGCAGGAACTGGGGTCTGCGGCTCCCGGAACTGCGGGAGAGGCAATCGAGTTGGCGCCGGTTGAGGTAATGGCAAGCGAAGCCGGGCCGGAAGCGGAGCGCCAGCTGCTGTCCTATCCCTCGACCGGGATCGCCCGCGAGGAGTTCCAGGACTTGCCCAACCAAAGACTTGGCGACGTTTTGCAGCGGTTGCCCGGCGTGACCATGGGCGGTCCGCCAGGCACCCAGAAGGACGTCCGACTGCGCGGACTCGACAAGGAGTTCACGCGCACGCAGTTCGATGGCGTTCAACTGACCGACGGCGGGGAGAAACGCGAGTTCCAGGTCTTCCGCTTCCCCTCGTTCCTGTTCGACGAGGTCAGCGTAATCCGCAATCCGACGGCCGAATTCGAGGCTGACGGCATCGCCGGGCGAATAGATGTCAGCCTGCGCGACATTCCGATGGAGCGGCAGATCGACGCTGAGATTGGTGCCGGTGCCGGAACCGGCGTTCCGTTCGGCAGGGACCGTGCCCTGAAGGGCGCCTATGGCGAGCGCTTCGGCAATTTTGGCGTCCAGTTCGGCTATTCGCACCAGGTCGACAGGTTCGTCAAGGACAAGACCAAGCGTGAGACCGGCGGCAAGAGCGAGACGGAGGACGAGGAAAAGGATCAGACGTTCAACGATCTGATTGCCGATCTCGCCTGGTTCGGCGAACAGCACGAGCTTCATCTGAAGCCCCTGCTGCTCCGGCTCGACGAGGAGATGGACAAGACCAAGGTGACCCTCAAGCCGGACGGCTCGCTGGACAAGACCGAGCTTGAGGACGCCGAGGAGGTACGCCGCACACTGGGCGTGATCGTCGATCACCGCTTTTCCGCCGCGGCGGGATATTCCATCGCCTCCAACTTCGTGTTCTCCGACACGATCGAGGACAAGGACAAGGACAAGACCTTCTTCAAGGCGGACGGCTCGCTCGACAAGATCGAGGACGAGGAGGAGGAAAAGAAGGACGAAACCCTCGAGTTCGGGTCAAAGGTGACGGTTCCACTGGATCTCGTCGTCCCGAACGAAATCAAGTTCGGCGGCACTCTTCGACGGCGCGACCGTTTTCGTACCAAGACAAAGCTGGAGACCAAGGGCGGTACGACGACGGACAAAACCGGCCCGAAGGATTCCTATTCTCTTATGGAGTATTTCTTCGCCGGATTCGTGCAGGACACCATCCGCATCACCGACCAAGTCTCGATCACGCCGGGACTGAGGTTCGAGCATGTCATCCAGGAGCCGACATCTGGCGCCGGTGTGACCAGCCGCGAGACGATCAGCGATTTTCTGCCCAGCCTCCATGCGGTCTACCGTCCGACCGACCGGATTGCGGTCCGGGCGTCCGCATCCCGCCAGGTCAACCGCCCGAAGTTCGACGAGATCGCGCCGTTTCGGGATGAGAAGGGCTCGGAGATCGTGGAGGGCAACCCAGCACTCGAGCCAGCCCGCGCCTGGAGCTTCGACGTGGGAGCCGACTATGCCGGCAGGGACCTGTTCTTGGGCGTGAATCTCTTCCATCGCCAGATCGAGGGCGTCATCGAGACGGTCGATACCGGAATCGACATTGGCGGCAAGGACCTGCTGATGGTCGAGAATGTCGGCGACGGCTACGTCCAGGGTGTCGAGCTCGAGCAGCGCGTATCGCTCGGCCTGCTCGAAACCGGCTGGATAGACGGCCTTTCGGTGCGAGCGAACCAGACGATTATGCGCTCGGAGGTCGAAGACGACCTCGGCCGGACCAAGCGGTTCAAGTTCCAGCCCACTTTTGTCGGCAACCTGTCGCTAATCTACGAGCACGCACCGTCCGCGACGACGGTCTCTCTCAGCGGTAATTTCACCTCGGATCTTCCGAATGACGAGTTCACGGGAAAGCGCGACGAAACCGACAGCGAATTCCGGCTCGACTTCTATGCCGAGACGAGGGTCTACGAAGGGATCAGCGTCTTTGGCTGGGTCGAGAACATAACCGGCGAGGAGCGGCGCAAGGTCGTGCGCGACGGGAGCAAGCGCGAAGTGGAAGAGGAAGACACGGGCCGTACCTTCTTCGTCGGCCTGCGGGCGCGCTTTTGATGTACGTCGCGCCGCTCTGCGAAGCAGAGTCTGGTCCGCAGTGTTGCCTCTGTCTGGGCTTCGGCGCCGCCGACGTGGACCGGGTCATCGGAAAGGGTGCCGCGACTGTCGCCCCGGAGATACGGTACTTGCGGTTCTGCGTCAGGCACGGTCGCTGCGCGCTTCATGGCACCGATTTCGCGCAGTGCAGTGCCGGAAAGCCACCATGGGCTCGGCTCCAGCTATTGCTTTGACAAGACGGAGGCGTTCTC
>CAZDBC010000456.1:3050-3301 GCA_964503295.1 uncultured Kiloniellaceae bacterium
CGGCAAGCGCACCGAGGTCGAGCTCGCCGCCGACCGCGTTAGGATCGGGACGGCTTAAATGTCGTTGCGAGCGGCTGCAGGCCGGATGCGGCCCAAGCGTTGTTCATCCGCAGGAGACGGGCATGATGGAACGGTCCGGTACACAACGACTCGGTGCGAAGAGCCATCTCGCCCACCTGCCCGACTTTGCCGCCGTCATTTGGGTCAATCGCCTGCCGGTCGGTGCCCTGCTGATCACGCTGGCTGGCCAG
>CAZDBC010000457.1:0-3298 GCA_964503295.1 uncultured Kiloniellaceae bacterium
GGACAAGCCTCCATGGCGGGCACTTTGTTGCGCGCAGGCTTGTCCTTGCGCGGCTTACGGATCAACTGGTTGATCGTTGGCATTCTCTGGTTCCACTATCCGTAATCGATACGGGCAAACCGGCGAAACAAAACGCCGCAGCGGCCTGCCTTTCGGCCCTGCGGAGCGCTTGTCGCCGTCGCAACAGCTTGATGTATCTTCCGTACCCGGGTCCGGACTGCGTCTAGACCGCAGATGGGGCTACCACCAGCCCGCCCGAAAGTTTGCGCATACTATTGACGGGCCCAGGAGGCGTCAAGCCCGCCAATGGCCCTTTTTCGCGCGTTTCATCGCACCGCAAAAGGGCGCCAGGAGGAGCGATCCGAACGGCCGCCCGCCCTGCCGCGAAAGAAAATTGCGCCGCTGCCGGGCCCGGCGCCGACCGGGCCCGGCGTGACGGCTCAGGCGACCGAGCTCTGCTCGGATTCGGCGGCCTCGGCGGCAGCCAGGGCGGCCTGCTCCTCGGCCTCCCGGGCCTCGACCAGCTCGCGGTCGCGCTCGCTGGCAACCCGCTTCAGCCGGTTCATGACCGATCCCGTCCCGGCCGGGATCAGGCGCCCGACGATCACGTTCTCCTTCAGCCCGACCAGGTTGTCGTGCTTGCCGTGCGTCGCGGCCTCGGTCAGCACCCGGGTCGTCTCCTGGAACGACGCCGCGGAGATGAAGGAGCGGGTCTGCAGCGAGGCCTTGGTGATACCCTGCAGGACCGGCTTGGCCTGGGCCGGCCGGCCGCCCTCTGCGATCACCTTGTTGTTGGCCTCCTCGAACTCCTCGCGGTCGACCTGCTCGCCGACCAGGAAGGTCGAATCGCCGGTCTCGAAGACCTCCACCTTCTGCAGCATCTGGCGCACGATGACCTCGATGTGCTTGTCGTTGATCTTGACGCCCTGCAGCCGGTAGACGCTCTGGATCTCGTTGATCAGGTACTCGGCCAGCGCCTGAACCCCTAGCACGTCGAGAATGTCGTGCGGCACCGGATTGCCGTCCATCAGTAGGTCGCCGACCTGGACGAAGTCGCCCTCCTGCACCGAGATGTGCTTGCCCTTCGGAATCAGGTACTCGCGCGGGCTCTCGCCTTCCTCCTCGGGGACCACGACGATCCGCCGTTTGGTCTTGTAGTCCTTGCCGAACTCCACACGACCGGCGATCTCGCTGATGATCGCGTAGTCCTTCGGCTTGCGCGCCTCGAACAGCTCGGCGACGCGCGGCAGGCCGCCGGTGATGTCGCGGGTCTTGGTGCTCTCGCGCGGAATGCGCGCCAGCACGTCACCCGCCTTCACGGGCGCCCCGTTTTCGACCGAAAGGATGGCGTCGACAGAGAGGAAGTAGCGGGCCTCCATGCCGTTGGCCAGCGTCAGAACCTCGCCGTCCTTGTCGCGCAGGGTGATCCGCGGCCGCAGGTCGCTGCCGCGGGCCTGCTGCTTCCAGTCGGTCACGACCCGGCTCGAGATGCCGGTCTGCTCGTCCATCACCTCTCGCATCGAGACGCCCTCGACCAGGTCGACGTAGTGCGCGATGCCTTCCTTTTCCGTGATAATCGGCATGGTGTAGGGGTCCCACTCGGCCAGCTGCTGACCCTTGACCACTTTCGCCCCCTCGTCGACCAGCAGACGGGCGCCATAGGGCACCCGGTGCCTGGCCCGTTCGCGGTCCTGGTCGTCGAGCAGCACCAGCTCCAGGTTGCGCCCCATAACGATCGGCACGCCCGACGAGTTGACCACCACGTTACGGTTCTTGATCGCCAGCGTGGCATCGATCGAGGCCTCGACCGAATTCTGCTCGGCCCCGCGCTGGGCCGCGCCGCCGATGTGGAAGGTGCGCATGGTGAGCTGGGTGCCCGGCTCGCCGATCGACTGGGCGGCGATCACGCCGACCGCCTCGCCGACGTTGACCTTGGTGCCGCGGGCCAGATCGCGCCCGTAGCAGGCCCCGCAGATGCCGCCCTTGGATTCGCAGGTCAGGGTCGAGCGGATGGTGACCGCGTCGACGCCGGCGGTATCGATCCTGTTGACCGCTTCCTCGTCGATCAGGCTGCCGGCCTCGACGATGACCTCGCCCGACAGCGGGTCGAGCACGTCAGCCGCCGCCGTCCGGCCGAGCACGCGTTCGGACAGCGGCGCGATCACCTCGCCGCCCTCGATCACCGCGCGCACCATTAGGCCCTCGGTCGTGCCGCAGTCGTCCTGGATGACGATGGCGTCCTGGGCGACGTCGACGAGGCGGCGCGTCAGGTAGCCGGAGTTTGCGGTCTTGAGCGCAGTGTCGGCGAGACCCTTGCGCGCGCCGTGCGTCGAGTTGAAGTACTCGAGCACGGTCAGGCCCTCCTTGAAGTTGGAGATGATCGGCGTCTCGATGATCTCGCCCGAGGGCTTGGCCATCAGGCCGCGCATGCCGGCAAGCTGCTTGATCTGCGCCGCCGAGCCGCGCGCACCGGAATCGGCCATCATATAGACCGAGTTGATGTCGCGGCCGCGGGTTCCGGCGATCACCTTCATCATCTCGGCGGCCACCTTGTCCGTGCACTGCGACCAGACGTCGACCACCTTGTTGTACTTCTCGCCGCGGGTGATCAGGCCGTCGAGGTACTGCTGCTCGAATTCCTTGACCTGGGCCTGGGCCTCCTCGACCAGCGCCGCCTTGGCGGCCGGTACCATGAGGTCATCCTTGCCGAAGGAGATGCCGGCCTTGCAGGCATAGCTGAAGCCGAGCGACATGATGCGGTCGCAGAAGATGACCGTGTCCTTCTGCCCGCAGTGGCGATAGACCACGTCGATCAACTCGGTGATCTCCTTCTTGGTCAGTAGCCGGTTGAGCAGGCTGAAGGGAACGTTGGGATGGCGCGGCAGCACCTCCGAAAGGAGCAGGCGGCCGGGCGTCGTTTCGAGGATTTCCTGGGTCGGCCGGCCCTCGGCGTCGACTCCGTTGTAGCGCGCCCTGACCTTCGCGTGCAGGCTGACCGCGCCGGTGTCCAGGGCGTGCTGGACCTCGCCCAGATCGGCGAACACCATGCCCTCGCCGGGCTCGCCATCGCTCTCCATCGAGAGGTAGTAGATGCCCAACACGATATCCTGCGACGGCACGATGATCGGCTTGCCGTTAGCCGGCGACAGGATATTGTTGGTCGACATCATGAGCACGCGGGCCTCGAGCTGCGCCTCGAGCGACAGCGGCACATGGACCGCCATCTGGTCGCCGTCGAAGTCCGCGTTGAAGGCGGTGCAGACCAACGGGTGGAGCTGGATCGCCTTGCCCTCGATCA
>CAZDBC010000458.1:0-3281 GCA_964503295.1 uncultured Kiloniellaceae bacterium
GGCCTCGTCGACGATCATGGTCACGCCGTTGGTCAGCGGCGCGACGATGCCGTAGGAGGTGCCGGTGACCCAGCCCGGATCGGCGGTGCACCAATAGATGTCGCCGGGGTGCAGATCTAGGGCGTATTGCCCGGTGGTGTGGTGCGCGACGACCGCGGCATGGACGTGGATGGCGCCCTTGGGCAGGCCGGTGGTGCCGCTGGTGAAGTGCAGCAGGGCGCGGTCCTCCGGCTGGGTGGCGGCGATCTCGACCTCGGCCGGCGTCTCCGCCAGCAGGGCCTCCAAATCCCGCGTGCCTTCGGGCGGGCCGTCGGGACAGTCGAGCAGCAGCACGTGCTTCAGGCTGGCCAGCTCGGCGCGCCAGGGGGCGACCTTCCTGGCATAGAAGTCGGCGGTGGTGACCAGTACCTCGGCCTCGCCGATGGTCATGCGCTGGCGCACCGGATCGGGCCCGAAGGCGGAGAACAGCGGGCAGAAGACCGCCCCCGCCTTGAGGGCGCCGAGCGCCGCGACGTAAAGGGTCGGGACCCGGCCGAGCAGGCTGTAGACCCGGGCGCCGGGCGCGACGTCGAGCTCGCGCAGCAGGCGGGCGAAGCGGTCGGTCTCGCGCTTCAGGTCGGCGTAGCTGAAAGTCTGTCGATCGCTGTCCTTGGCCAGCCACAGCAGGGCCGTCGTGTCGCCGCGGCCGGCGGCGACATGACGGTCGATCGCCTCGTGGGCGATGTTGAGGCCGCCGCCGGGAAGCCCGTCGAGCCTCTTGGCCGCCTGCTCCCAGGAGAAGCCGGCGCAGGCCGTGTCGTAATCGGCGAGATTGGGCGCCGGCTGCCCCGGCGGGGGACGCTTGCGAATGACTTGATGTTCCACCGCGTTTCCCCCGGCAGTTCCGGCCGCTCGATGCAGCCAGTCTTGCGGATCATGCGGCGGCGGACCCTGATCAGGATCAAGGTCGGCGGACGCGGGCAGTTTGTGTCGGTCGTTCCTTCGGACGAGCCAAGCCGCAACCTCTCTTACTGAGACGGGCTCGGCGCGAGGCGCCGGGGAATAAGGAAGTCCGGAGGTGAGGAGCGGGGCGCGGAACGAAAGACCGAGGGCCCCCCTGCCGCCCGGCGGCCAAGGAAGCTGGTCGCCGGGCGGGAGGGGGAAGGTCGCCGCCGGTCAGGCGGCGCGCACGCGGCCGAGGAAGCTCTCGACCTCGCTGCGCAGGTGGGCGGCGGACTGCGAGAGCTCCTGGGCGCTCGACAGCACCTGGCTGGCCGCCGAACCGCCCTGGGCGGCCGCGTCGCTGACCTGGGTGATCGCGCCCGAGACCTCCTGGGTGCCGGCGGAGGCCTGCTGGACGTTGCGCGCGATCTCCTGCGTCGCCGAGCCCTGCTCCTCGACCGCCGAGGCGATGGTCGAGGCGATCTGCTGGCTCTCGTTGATGACCTGGGCGATGTCCCTGATCGCCTGCACGGTGCGTCCGGAGACGCCCTGGACCTCGGCGATCTGCTGGGTGATGCCTTCGGTCGCCTTGGCGGTCTGGCCGGCCAGACTCTTGACCTCGGAGGCGACGACGGCGAAGCCCTTGCCGGCCTCGCCGGCGCGCGCCGCCTCGATGGTGGCGTTGAGGGCCAGCAGGTTGGTCTGGGCGGCGATGTCCTGGATCAGGTTCACCACCTCGCCGATCTTCTGGGTGGTCGCCACCAGTCCCTCGGCGGTCGCCTGGGTCTGCTCGGCGTTGTCGACCGCGCGCCCGGCGATCCGCGAGGACTGGGAGACCTGCTCGCCGATCTCGCGCACGGAGGCGGCGAGCTCCTCGCAGGCCGACGCCACGGTCTCGACGTTGGTGCTCGCCTGGGTCGAGGCCGCGGCCACCGTGGTCGCCTGGGTGTTGGTCTCCTCCAGGGTCGCGGTCAGGGTCTGCGCGGCCGCCTCGAGCTCGGCCGCCGCCGAGGAGACGATCTGCACGATGCCGCCGATGCTCTCCTCGAACTGGTCGGCCAGCTCGGCCATGGCGCGCTTCTTCTCTTCCGCGGCGCGCTTTTCGGCTTCCGCCGCTTCCTGCTCCATCTGGCGGTTGCGGATCATGTTCTCCTTGAACACCTGCACCGCCTGGGCCATGGCGCCGATCTCGTCGCGCCGCTCGGCCGAGGGGATGTCGAGGGCCGTGTCGCCGTCGGCGAGCCGGGTCATGACGCCGGTCAAGGTCTGGACCGGGTTGGCGACGCGCCCGACCACGATCCAGAAGGCGACGCCCGCCACCACGAGGGCGGCGAGCAGCACGCCGAGGTTGACGATCAGGCTGGTCTGCGCCGCGGCGGCGGCGCCGTCGGTGTAGGCGTTGGCAACCTGGCTGACCTCCTGCGAGAGCGCCAGCAGCTCGTCGATCGCGGCGGTCGAGGCGGCGATCCACTGCTCGGCGGTCAGCGGATAGGACACGCCCGAGGTGCCGGCGGCGTAGACCTGCTCGCGCACCCGCTCGAAGGTGCCGAAGAAGTCGGCGCGCACGCCCTCGATGGCCTCGACCAGCGCCGGGTCGGCGAAGTCGCGCGCGGCATAGAGCTGCACGGTGCCCCAGGCCTGCTCGAGGCGGCCGCGCTGCGCGGCGAGGGTGGCCATGGCGGCCATGTCGATGGGCCGGCCGCGGTTGATGGTGCCGCCGATGACCGCGCGCTCGCGCCCGGCGTACTCGCTCATGACCCAGACCGCCTGCTTGACGTCCTGCATCACCTGGGTGCGGGCCAGCGCGCTGTCGGGGATGGTCTGGGCCGACTGGCGCAACTCCTGCGAGGCCATGATCAGAGCGGTGGCGGTCGGCACCCAGCGGCGCACGGTCTGGCCGTCGCGCCGGCTCGCCGGCAGCGCGAGCTGCCGGTCGATCTCGCCGCGCAGGTCGGTCAGGGCGTCGAAGTCGCGCCGCACCTGGGCCAGCATGGTCTCCTTGCCGGGAAAGGCGGCGCCGGCCGCGACCAGCTCCAGCGCCTCGCCGAGGGCCTGATCGGCGCGCTCGCGCAGCCCGGCGATCCGCTTGAGCGTCGCCGCGTCGGCCGGGGCGTCGGCGGCGAGCGCCGCGTTGGTCAAGCCGCGCTCCATGGCCCAGTTGCCGGCGCTGACCAGGAAGAGGTCGCCGGTGTCGCTGTTGAACTGCATGGTCCGGGCGCCGGTCATCTCGCGCCAGGCGGACAGGGAGTTGAGGGTGGCAAAGGTGATCAGGCCGAGCGCCAGCAGGCCCAGGATCGCCAGCAGGCTCGCCTTGACGCTGAGCCCGGAACGCTTGTTCGACATGGTGTTCTTTTCCATCG
>CAZDBC010000459.1:0-3019 GCA_964503295.1 uncultured Kiloniellaceae bacterium
CGGCGCGGAAGCCGCTAGAATGCCTGAGGTTTCGGACCAGTGGCTTCACGATCGGGATGGTCGACACGGCAAGATGATCGAAATCACGTCCAGTGACGGCAACCGGCGTAACGGCGGGGACACCAGCACGGGCATCATCGTCAAGGCCAAGACCAAGACGAAGAAGCCCTCTATGTACAAGGTTCTAATGCTGAATGACGACTACACGCCGATGGAGTTCGTGGTCCATGTGCTGGAAAACTTCTTCAACAAGAACCGGGAAGAGGCGACGCGCATCATGCTCCATGTACACCAGCGTGGCGTCGGCGTATGCGGCGTGTTCACCTACGAAATCGCCGAGACCAAGGTGACGCAGGTGATCGACTACGCGCGACAACACCAGCACCCTCTTCAGTGCACGCTCGAAAAGGAATAGCCCACGAATGCTCTCCGCCAACCTGGAGCAGACACTTCATCGCGCTCTCGCCAGTGCCAACGAACGACGGCACGAATACGCGACGCTCGAGCATCTCCTGCTTGCCTTGACCGAGGATCCGGATGCGGTCGCCGTTCTGCGGGCCTGCGGCCTGGATCTCGATCAACTTCGGCGCGAGCTGAACGACTATATCGACAACGATCTGTCGAACCTGATCACCAGCCAGCTTGGCGACGCCAAGCCGACCGCCGGCTTCCAGCGCGTGTTACAGCGCGCGGCGATCCACGTCCAGTCATCCGGCCGCGAAGAGGTGACGGGGGCGAACGTCCTGGTGGCCATGTTCTCCGAGCGCGAGAGCAACGCCGTATTCTTCCTGCAGGAGCAGGAGATGAGCCGGCTCGACGCCGTGAACTACATCAGCCACGGGATCGCCAAGGTGGGCGGGCGCGATGAGAGCCGCACGGTCGAGGGGGCCGACGAGGAAGCCTCGGGAGAAAACGTCGTGCGCAAGGGTCGCGAAGCGCTGGACGCCTATTGCGTGGACCTCAATCGCAAGGCGCGCGACGGCAGGATCGATCCCTTGATCGGCCGGCAAGCCGAGATCGAGCGGACCATTCAGGTCCTCTGCCGGCGGACCAAGAACAACCCGCTTTACGTCGGCGACCCCGGCGTCGGCAAGACGGCGATCGCCGAGGGACTGGCGCGCCGCATCGTGGACGGCGACGTGCCGGATGTGCTGAGCCGATCGACCATCTTCGCGCTCGACATGGGCGCCCTGCTGGCCGGGACGCGCTATCGCGGCGACTTCGAGGAGCGGCTCAAGGCGGTCATTTCGGAGATCGAAGGGCAGCGCGGCGCCATACTGTTCATCGACGAGATCCATACGGTGATCGGAGCGGGCGCCACGTCGGGTGGCGCGATGGACGCCTCCAACCTGCTCAAGCCGGCGCTGCAGAGCGGCGAGCTGCGCTGCATCGGTTCCACCACCTATAAGGAGTACCGCAGCCACTTCGAGAAGGACCGCGCGCTGGTGCGGCGTTTCCAGAAGATCGACGTCAACGAGCCGTCGATCGAGGATGCGGTGAAGATCCTGCGCGGCCTGAAGCCCTATTACGAGAAGCACCACAAGGTGCGCTACACCAACGATGCGATCCGCACGGCCGTGGAGATGGCGGCGCGCTATATCGGCGACCGGAAGCTTCCCGACAAGGCCATCGACGTGATCGACGAGGTCGGCGCCTCGCAAATGCTGCTTCCGGAGTCGCGACGGCGGAAGACCGTCGGCGTGAAGGAGGTCGAGGCGACCATTGCGAAGATCGCGCGTATACCGCCGAAATCCGTTTCGCGCGACGATAAGTCTGCGCTGCAAAATCTCGAACGCGACCTCAAGACCATGGTCTTCGGGCAGGATCGCGCGATCGAGGCGCTGTCGGCGGCGATCAAGCTGGCCCGCGCCGGGCTGCGCGAGCCCGAAAAGCCGATCGGATCCTATCTCTTCGCCGGGCCGACCGGCGTCGGCAAGACCGAGGTCGCGCGCCAGTTGTCGCGCTCTCTCGGTGTGGAGCTGACCCGTTTCGACATGTCGGAATACATGGAGCGGCATTCGGTGTCGCGCCTGATCGGCGCGCCGCCGGGCTACGTCGGCTTCGACCAGGGGGGCCTGCTGACCGACGCGATCGACCAGCATCCCTACAGTGTCCTTCTGCTCGACGAGATCGAAAAGGCCCATCCGGACCTGTTCAACGTGCTGCTGCAGGTCATGGACTACGGCAAGCTGACCGATCACAACGGCAAGACGGTGGATTTCCGCAACGTCATCTTGATCATGACCACCAACGCGGGCGCGGCCGACATCGCCAAACCGGCCATCGGCTTCGCGCGCGAGTCGCGTGCGGGCGAGGACGAGGAGGCGATCAATCGCTTGTTCACGCCCGAATTTCGCAACCGGCTCGACGCCGTGATCTCCTTCGCGGCGCTCGACGCTGAGGTGGTCTCGCGCGTGGTCGACAAGTTCGTGATCGAGCTCGAGGCCCAGTTGGCCGACCGCAACGTGACCATCGAGTTGAGTGAGAATGCCCGCATCTGGCTGGCGCGGAAGGGCTACGATCCGCTGTTCGGCGCCCGCCCGTTGGCTCGGGTGATCCAGGAGAACATCAAGAAGCCGCTGGCCGAGGAGTTGCTGTTCGGCAAGCTGTCGAAGGGGGGGACGGTACGCGTGGACGTTGTCGACGATCAGCCGGTCTTCTCTTACCCGGATGACGGCGACGCCTCGAGCGGCCGGCGGCGCTCGGGCGGCGGTTCCGGACCCGGCTCGAAAAAGTCGGATCGCGACGGCGACGGCAAGACGTCCGGCAGCAAGAGCGACGTACCGGTCCTGGCTGACTGACGGGCCGGCCGACCGGATTGCGGCTCCTGGACTAGTCGACCGTCTTGTAGGGCCCCGCTTCCTGCAGCGCGGCGATCTGGTGATCGACCATCTGGCGTTCGCGCGTCAGGAATTGTCCGACAGCGTCGCTCAGACCGCGGTCGCGGATCAGGTGCGCACTGTAGGTCTTGCCTGGCAGATAGCCGCGCTGGACCTTGTGTTCTCCCTGGGCACCGGCC
>CAZDBC010000459.1:3029-3275 GCA_964503295.1 uncultured Kiloniellaceae bacterium
GCCTCGACGCGCTCCAGTCCGTTACGGATGGCGTAGTCGATCGCCTGGTAGTAGCAGGCCTCGAAGTGCAGGAATCGATGCTCGGCGCGCGCGCCCCAGTTGCGTCCGTAGAGTGTTCGCCCGCCGATCAGGTGGAGCGCGCCGGCGACTGGCGTGCCGCGGTCCTCGGCCAGGACCAGCAGGACACGCTCGGACAGAAGGCTGGCGATGCGTGTGAAGAAATCGCGCGACAGGTAGGCGTGAGCC
>CAZDBC010000460.1:0-3268 GCA_964503295.1 uncultured Kiloniellaceae bacterium
AAGGCGATCACCGCGCGCTGGCCGACCGGCATCCGCGAGGGCGCCGACTTCAACATCCCGACCATGGGCTGACGGCGCCGCCCGCCGTCCCGCCTCATCCTTCATCCCGAGCCAGTCGAGGGACGAAGGATGAGGCGGGGCTCGGCCCTCCCCTTCGACGGGCTCAGGGTGAGGGCCGGCCGGCATGAGCGGCCGGGCAGCCCGTTCGAGAACGCCTCATCCTGAGCATCGTCGAAGGATGAGGCGGGCAAGCGCATGCAGCCTCAGCCGGGCGCTTGCCGCGCCTCGGCCCTCGTCAGCCCCCGTCAGCCCTCGGGGTCCGGCTTGCGCAGCACCATGAGGCGCGAGAAGTAGTGCCGCTCGACCGCCTCGCAGACGAGGCCGGCGTCGGCGAACAGCGCCTCGAGATCGCAGCGCGTGTAGTCGGCGTAGTAGGGCTCGTGGAAGGCGACCGGGAAGTACTCCAGCAGGCCGTCGTACTCCGGCCGGTCGCCGCGCTGCAGCGAGTCGATGAAGACCAGCAGTCCGCCGGGCTTGAGCAGGCGCGCGATCTCGCGCGCGACCTGGGCGCGCACCTTGCCCGGCAGCTCGTGGAACAGGAAGACGCAGGTCGCAACGTCGTAGCTCGCGTCGGGCAGGCCGGTCTGCTCGGCGGGGGCGGCGACATAGTCGATGTCGCGCCAGGCGCGCAGCTGTTCGCGCGCCTCCTCCAGGTAGTGCGGGCTGAGGTCGAGCGCGGTCGCCGCGAGGCGCGGATAGTTGTCCTTGACGAAAGCGAGCAGGCGCCCGGTGCCGCAGGCGACGTCGATCAGGCGCAGCTCGCGCACCCGGCGCCGGCTGAGGAAGCGGTAGAGCGGCACCAGGGCCATGCGCCGCATGGCGTCCGCGCCGCCGCCGAACAGCACCTCGACCTGGTGGTCGTAGAGCGCCGCCGACTCGCGGCTCAGGTAGCCGCCGGTCTGGTAGTGGAAGTTCTGCAGGAAGTAGCGCGGGTACCTGCCGCGGCTGTCGGGCGTGAAGACCTCGCTGTTGGCGCCGGCGTGGCGGCGCGCCTCGACCGCGCGCAGGTCGCGGAAGTAGCGCCCGGCCTTGCGCAGCGCCGCGACCGGCGTGCGCGCCAGGTCGTGCGGCATGCGGTAGTACCCGGTCTCGATGTTGCGCCAGTCGCGCTCCAGCAGGGCGCGCAGGTCGCGCAGGATGTCGGCGGTCTTCGGCGTCGCCCCCGTGATCGGCCGCGGCGCCTTGACCGGCGTGGTCATGCGCGCGGAGAGAAAGTACTGGCTCCAGTAGACGCCGACGCGCGCGGTCTGGCCGAGGGCGTAGGCGGCGCGCGCCAGTCCGCTCTCGCCGCGCGTCCGCTCCTGTTCGATCGCAGTCATGGTCTGCGTCATTCTAGCCCAGGTCTCCTCTGTCCGTCAGGTGTCGCGCGCCCGCTGCATGAAGCGGCGCGCGCCGCTGCGCATCAGCTGCCGGGGCAGCAGGCGGCTGGCCACGGCGTAGGCGCGCCCGCCCTGGCCGACCACGTGGACGCTGCGCCGGCCGAGCGCGGCCAGCCCCTCCCCGGCGACGCGGCGCGCCGAGGTGCGCGGCACGTCGCGCAACCCCGCGGCGCCGGCGCGCCGGAAGAAGTCGGTCTCGGTCGCGCCGGGGCAGAGCGCCAGCACGTCGACCGGTTCGCCCTCCAGCTCCCCGGCCAGGCCCTCGGCGTAGTAGAGGTCGAAGGCCTTGGTCGCGGCATAGGTGGCAAAGAGCGGCAGCGGCGCGAAGGCCGCCGTGCTCGACACCACGATCACGCCTGCCCGGCGGCGCGCCGCCTTGGCCCGCGCGATCATGCCGGGCAGCAGCGCGCGGGTCAGCACGACCGGCGCCAGGCAGTTGACATCGACCATCTCCCGTTCGCGCTCGGGCGGGTTCTCCACCACCGGGCCGATCCGGCCGAGCCCGGCGTTGTTGATCAGCAGGTCGATCTCCGCGGCCTCGCCGGCCTCGGCGACCGCCCGGCGCCCGGCGTCGCTCGCCAGGTCGGCGGCGACGGTCGCGACCTCGCGCTCCGGCCGCGCCGCCGTCAGCTCCGCGGCCAGTGCCGACAGGCGCGCCTCGTCGCGGCCGGTCAGCAGCAGCGCGGTCCGCGCCGGCAGGGCACGGGCGAAAGCGGCGCCGATGCCGCTGCTGGCACCGGTGATCAAGGCGCGGCGATAGGTCATGTTCCGGTGGCGTTCGGGTCCTGAGGGCCTGCCTTCAAGGTTGTCGTCGGGCCGGGCTCAGTCAATGGCGGACCCGGGGGCGGACCCAGGGGCGGATCCGGCGGCGGACCGGGGGGCGGAACCGGGGGCGGACCGGTGGGCGGAACCGGCGGTGCCGGCCCGGCGTTGGCCTCTTGCCCCGGCCGGTTGGCCGGACGCGCCCGCTCCTGTATCAGAAGGGCCGCGCCGGCCGCCGGTCCCCGCCGCCGGCACCCCCTTGGTCCGCAACCCGTGAAGAGCAGCCCCATGACCGATTTTCCGACCCTCGACGACCTCGCGCCCGCGGGCAAGACCGTGCTGCTGCGCGCCGACCTCAACGTGCCGGTGAGCGACGGCCGGGTCACCGATGCCACGCGCATCGAGCGCAGCCTGCCGAGCATCCGCGAATTGATCGAGAAGGGCGCGAAGGTCGTCGTGCTGTCGCACTTCGGCCGGCCCAAGGGCGAGCGCCGCGACGACATGTCGCTGCGCCCGGTTGGCGAGGCGCTGAGCGGCCTGCTCGGCGGGGTGCCCTTCGCTTTCGCCGAGGACTGCATCGGCGCGCCGGCCGAGCGCGCGATCGGCGAGCTGCCGCCCGGCGGCGTCGTCCTGCTCGAGAACCTGCGCTTCCACAAGGGCGAGGAGGCCAACGACCGGGCCTTCGCCGAGAAGCTGGCCGCGCTCGGCGATCTCTACGTCAACGACGCCTTCTCGGCGGCGCACCGCGCGCACGCCTCGGTCGAGGCCCTGGCGCACCTGCTGCCGGCGGCCGCCGGCCGGCTCATGCAGGCCGAGCTCGAGGCCCTGACCGCGGCGCTGGAGCGGCCCGAGCGCCCGGTCGCCGCCCTGATCGGCGGCGCCAAGGTCTCGACCAAGCTGGAGGTGCTCGGCCACCTGATCGAGAAGGTCGAACTGATCGTCATCGGCGGGGCGATGGCCAACACCTTCCTGCACGCGCGCGGCATCGAGGTCGGCAACTCCCTGTGCGAGCAGGAGATGGCGGAGACCGCCCGGCAGATCCTCGACGACGCCGAGGCCGCCGGCTG
>CAZDBC010000461.1:0-3264 GCA_964503295.1 uncultured Kiloniellaceae bacterium
ACTTCTGCAGCGCTTGGCTGCCGTCCGTTGCCTCGTCCACGTTCTCGAAGCCGAGCTGCTTGAGAAGGTTTCGGATGATTCGCAGCATCGTCTTGTAATCGTCGACGATTAGGATGTTGATGTTTTTATCGACCGTTGACATGGACCACTCCCGGCGCTTTCCGTGCCATTTGCTTTGGCGGCGGTGAGAAACTGCCAGTAAACTAACCAGATCTACTTAAGCGCGAGTTAACCAGCCGCCCTGAAGGACTGCCGCCGGGCCTGCCTGCGGTCTATTCACGGGCAACCGGGAGTTCGCGTCTTTGCGCCAGCTCCACGGTCACGGCCTTGGCCCGCTCGGGCTTCATCTCGGCCAGGATCGGCGCCGTCTTGCGTTCCTTCATACGCTCGACCACTTGTAGCAGAACGTCCATGTCGAGCTCCTCGAAGATCCGTGCGGCGTCCTTGGGCTTCATGCTTTCGTAGATCCGCACCAGACTGTCGAGTTGAGCCGCTTCCTCCTCGTCATGACGATCGAGAAGCGTCTCGATTTCCGTCTTGAGGTCGTTGAGCTCAGTCAGCTTCTCGTCTATCCGCTTCTCGGCCGCCTCCAGCACCACCCCGCGCTGATCGAGCTCGTCGGCGCGCTGCTCGAGGGTGCGGCGACGCTCCGCCAAGGATTGCAGAAGCTCGATCTCCTGGTCGGTAAGGCTGAATGGATCGGCGGTCAGGACGGCGTCTTCCACAACGCCTCCGGTCGTCGGCAGGCCTTCGTCCGGGCCGTCGGCAGCCGCCGCGGCCGGTTCGGCGGCCGCTTGCGCCGCCGCTTCTGGCTCGCTGGTGTCGGCGGTCACCGGTTCGGCAGGCTCCGCCTGAGCCACCTGCTGGCCGCGCACGCCTTCGGCTCGCGCCACCCAGTCCACCCAGAGGCCGCCGAGCTTGGCGGACAGGGCAAGCCCCAGAATGACAGCAAGAAGCGAGAACAATCGCATCTATCGGCTCCGGCGATGATCCGGTCCTGGTCTGTCGCGGCTCACGTCAACGCAGCCCCTGAAGTGCCTTCAGGAGGCCGGCCTGCGAGGGCGACAGCTTCCGGGCTGCCTCGACACCCGCCGAGGCGGCTTCGGGACGCGGCCGCGGCGCGACAGCGGCCAGGGCCGCCGCACCCGACGGACCGGCAGCACGGGCACCCGTCCCGCCGCCTTCGACCGGCCGCGGCCCTTTCGTCTGGCCCGCAACCGAATGCGGCCGGCTGCGGGCGATGCTCGCCTCCAGCCGGTCGCAGGCTCCCTCGGCCTTGTCGACGAGGAATGCCAGATCCTTTCGCAACTGGTCCGCCTGGCCGACCCGGGACTGCAGTTCCTCGCCCGACTGGGCGGCGAGCGACTTGAAGGACTCGAGCCCCTGCTCCGCCTTCCCGGTCGCGGCGGAAAAGTCGGCGATCATGCGCGCCATCTCGGCCTTCGTGTCGCGCAGCACGGCCAACCGGCGACTGAGCAGCATGCAGTAGGCAATGGCGGCCACGAGCAGGGCCACGATGACCACATCGAAGAAGATGCTATAGTCCGAACTCGCGCTCACGATGACTCCTGCTCCCGTACAATCTTGTCGGTCACGCGCACGGCGATGTGACCGGATTTGCGGCCCATCTGGCCTTGAAAAAGCGCAACGTCGCCGCAGCGCAGGTCGATCTTCGAGTTGGCCGTGCAATTGAGATCGAGCCGGCTGCCTTCCTCCCAGGCCAGAACATCTCCCAGCCGCAACTGGAACTGGTCGAGAACGGCCTTGATCGAAATCTCGGTCTGCCAAAGCTCGGACGTGAGGTGGCCTTCCCAGATCGAATCCCGGCCGAACTTCTCGCCCATGAACATCTGCAGGAGGAGCTCGCGCACCGGCTCGAGGGTGGCATAGGGGATCAGCAGCTCGATCTTGCCGCCGCGGTCCTCCATGTCTATGCGCAAGGTGACCACGATGGTCGCATTGGCGCTGCGCGCGATCGTGGCAAAGCGCGGATTGGTCTCGAGCCGGTCGAAGCGGAAGGTGACCGGGGATAGAGGATCGAAGGCGGCCGACAGATCGGACAACACCACGTGGACCATGCGCTCGACCAGGTTGCGCTCGATGGTGGTATAGGGCCGGCCCTCGATGCGCATGGCGGCGGTCCCGCGCCGGCCGCCGAGCAGCACGTCCACGATGGAGTAAATCAACGCGCTGTCGATGGTCATGAGACCGAAGTTGTCCCACTCTTCCGCCTTGAAGACCGAGAGCATGGCCGGCAGCGGAATCGAGTTCAGGTGGTCCCCGAAGCGCGCCGAGGTGATGTTGTCCAGGCTGACCTCGACATTGTCGGACGTGAAGTTGCGCAGCGAGGTCGACATCATCCGGACCAACCGGTCGAACACGACCTCGAGCATCGGAAGACGCTCATAGGAGACCAGCGCCGAATTGAGGATCGCCTGAATGCCGGACTGGTCACCGCCGTCGTCGCTCGCGCTGTCGACGCCGAGCAGACTGTCGATCTCGCTCTGGTCGAGCACGCGGGCCGATCCGGCGCCATCGGCACCCATCCCGTCGTCGGGCGCGGCGTCCTCGTTGGCCATCGCCTCCCATTCGGCCATCATGGCGTCCTGGTCGGTCGACTCCTTGCTGTCCAGCTCTTCGTCGGTCACGTGGTCGCCCCTAGGTGCAGGCGTCGCCGTCGCCGCGCGCGGCTATTGCACAAGCATTTCCTTGAAGAGTACGTCCCGAACCTCGGCCGGGTGCACCGCGGAGTTGACCCGGAGCAGTAGCTCTTCGCGCAAACGCTGAAGGCCGGCAGAACCGCTCAGATCCTCGATCCGCAGCTCGCGCAGGTAGACCTGGAAATTGTCCACGATGCGCGGCAAATAGGCCTCGATCTGCTTGACGTCCTTTTCGCTGGTCAGTTCGAGGCTGATGGAGATCTTCAGGAAGCTGCGGCGCTTGCCGCTCGGGTTGAGATTCACGAGCATCTCCGGCAAGTCGTAGAAGTAGGCCGGCGTCGCGGCCGCCGGCGCTCCGGCCGCCGCTTCTTGAGCGGCCGGCGTCTTGCCAAGCAGCGGATCGAGCAGGCCGGCGAAATAGGCTCCCGCGACTCCGCCGCCGATCAGCAGGATCGGCAGCGCGATGAACAAGACCAGGGTCTTGCCCTTGAGACCGGACTTCGGCCGGCTTTCGACTTCAAGATCTTCGCCCAGGTCCTGGACGGCAGCTTGTTCACTCATGATCCGGTATCTGCTTGATTTTCCGATGTATCACCGAGGCGCA
>CAZDBC010000462.1:0-3264 GCA_964503295.1 uncultured Kiloniellaceae bacterium
GCCGGTGCAGAACATGGTGACGAGCAGGAGCAGGAAGGCCCGGCGCATGGCGCCCCTGTCGCGACCGGCATCGTCGCCCGCCGCGCGGCGCGGGTCGACCACGTCGCCGCGCCACAGCAGAAACAGCAGGACGACTCCTGTGGCCAGCGAGACCGCGCCGGGAATGGCGCAGGCGACCCGCCAGCCGAAGGCGTCGACCAGGCCGCCAGTCACGCCGCCCGCCGCCGCGACCCCGAGCCCGCCGAAGATGCCGTTGATGCCGAGCGCCTTGCCGTGGGCCGCAGCGCAGCGAACGACCCAGGGAATGCCAACCGGATGATAGATGGCGGCGAACAGGCCAAGGGCCGCGAGACCGATCACCAGTTCCTGCGGACTGTCGGTCAGGCCGCAATAGATGGCGGCCAAGCCCATTCCAACGAACATGACCCCGAGCAGGAAAGGCGCGGGGAGCCGATCGCCCAGCCAGCCGGCTGGCAGCGCGCCGAGCCCGATCATCAGCGCGCCGATGGTCCAGAGCTCGGTCAACTCGTGGTAGGGCAGGCCCCAGGCCTCCTCGAGCGCGAGCGCAACGACGAAAAAGAAGGCGGCCAGAAAGTGCATGTAGGCATGGCCGAGGCTGGAGAAGATCAGCGACAGCCAAGCCGAACGGCGTGTCATCGACGCGTGTCCGACAGTTCCGCGACAGTTTTCATCTACAGGGCGCCGGCACCGCGACACAAGCGGCGAGCCGGCATGCCTGCTGCCCGCGCCGTGCAGACTTCGCCCGGATCAATCTTGAGCGCAACATGAAGACGCCCTGCCAAGATTTTGAAACAATATCAGTATCAGATTTCCTATCCGGGCGGCGCAGGTTGGGTCTCGGTGCGGATCCAGTCGAGGAAGTCCGGGTTGCCGCCGCTGATCGGCAGCGCCACGACGCAGGGGCAGTCGTAACTGTGCAGTTCGCGCACCTTGGCCACCAGCGCCTCGACCAGCTCGGCCGTGGTCTTGGCGATCAGCACCGCCTCGCTGTCCTCCTGCACACGGCCTTCCCACCAGAAGATCGGAATCATGCCGGGAAGCACGTTGACGCAGGCGGCCAGCCGCGCCTCGACCAGGGCGCGGCCGACACGCTTGGCCTCGTCGGCGTCCGAAGCGGTCATGTAGATCAGCATTGCGGTCATCTTCGCGCTCCCTCCGCTTGCCCCGGCAGACTTCCCGCATAGTCCCAGCCGCGCGCCGCAAGGAATGCGCGCGCGTGGCTTTTTTTCAGCCGACAGACTAACATGCCGATGGGGCAAGTAACGGGAGACTGTAACATGGCGGTGGAGTACGTTCTCCCTTCCGTGGAGGCGGGGATTGGCCTGCGTCGCCGACACCGGCCGACGCCGGCGCAGCAGGCCTGGCTGCGCCGCGGGCTCGATCAGCCGGGCGGCAAGCTGCCACTGTTCGACGAGCAGGGGCAGCGCTACAGCGCGCAGACGATTCGCAGCTGCATCGAGCAAGGCTGGGCCGAGCCCTGGTTCGACAATCCGATCAAGCCGGACTGGCTGGTCTGCCGCCTGACGGCGGCCGGGCGCGAAGTCTCGGCCTGGAGCAGGGTACCGGCCAACGACGAGTTCGCGTCCGGCCCGAACGGCTGAGGGCGACGGCCTTCCGGAACCGGGGCACGAAAGAAGGGGGCGAAACCCCGTCCCGCCCCCTTCTTGTCGCCTTGCGGGCTATGGTCGGAGCGGCAGGATTCGAACCTGCGACCCCCTCACCCCCAGCGAGGTGCGCTACCAGGCTGCGCTACGCTCCGTCGACTTGCCCGTCGAAGTCCGTCCTATATAGCCGTGGCGGGAAACCAGGGCAATGCCTGCCCGCAGCCGAAAGCGGCACCGCAGCCGGCAACGGGCTCGGCCTCAGTCGCCCTTTCCGCCAGGCAGCAGGCGGCGCAGCGCGACAAGCTCGTCGAGCAGCGCCTGCAGCTCGCGGCGCACCGCCGGATCGAGCGCGCCGCGGCGCGCGGCCGCCGGGTCGTGCTCCGCGCCGGACCCGGTGGCAGGTGCCGCCGTCGCGACCGTCGCCGGCGAGGCCGGCGCCGCCTTGCCGCGCGTTTCCCGAAGCAGCCGCTGGACACCCTTGATCGTGTAGCCGTCGTTGTAGAGCAGGTCGCGGATGCGGCGCAGGAGCTCGACATCCTCGGGCCGGTAGTAGCGGCGCCCGCCGGCCCGCTTCATGGGACGGACCTGGCTGAACTTGGTTTCCCAGAACCTCAGCACGTGCTGCGGCACGTCAAGTTCGTCCGATACCTCGCTGATCGTGCGGAAAGCCGCAGCAGATTTCGCACCGGCGCGCGGAGCAGACATGTCCACCAAATCCGTTCTCGACGGCCGCGCCGCACCATCGAGGTCGTGCGGCACGTCAGGGCCAGACTATTTGGCCGAGGACAAGGAGAGCGACTCGTTAATGCGGTTCTTCAGGACATGCGAGGCGCGAAAGACGAGGACGCGGCGCGGCAGGATCGGCACCTCCTCCCCCGTCTTGGGATTGCGGCCGACCCGCTCGCCCTTCTGGCGCACCGAGAAGCTGCCGAACGACGACAGCTTGACCATCTCGCCCCGGACCAGCGCATCGGAGATCTCGCGCAGAACCTGCTCGACCAGTTCCGCGGACTCGTTTCGCGACAGGCCCACCTCCTGGTAGACGGCCTCGCTGAGATCGGCGCGTGTCATGGTGTTCCCCGCCATAGGGGTATCTCCTCGAGACTCAGTTAGGAGTTTACGTTAGCCGAACTATTGGCGGAATTCAAACGATGAGCGATTCCGACGACTTGAGGCAAGCCGTTGAGGCAGGGCTTGACCTGGCCGCGAAACCTGCCCGGTCACCAGCGCAGGACGGCCGAGCCCCAGGTAAATCCGCCGCCCATGGCCTCCATCACTATGACGTCGCCGCGTCCGACCCGGCCGTCGTCGACCGCCTCGCTGAGCGCCAGCGGGATCGAGGCCGCGGAGGTGTTGGCATGGCGATCGACGGTCAGGACGACCCGCTCGCTCGGCAGGTTGAGACGCTTGGCCATGGACTCGATGATGCGGGCATTGGCCTGGTGCGGGATCAGCCAGTCGATGTCGCCCGGCGTGAGATGGTTGGCCGCCAGCGCGACGTCGATCGCCTCGGCCATGCGCACGACGGCGTGCCTGAAGACCTCCTTGCCGTTCATGCGCAGGTGCCCGACCTGGCCGGTCGAGGACGGGCCGCCGTCGACGTAGAGTGCGTCGTGGTGACGTCCGTCGGAATAAATGT
>CAZDBC010000463.1:0-3236 GCA_964503295.1 uncultured Kiloniellaceae bacterium
GCCGGGAATCAGCGCGCCGTAATCGGTCACCACCTTGACGTTCATCGGCACGAAGACCTCGTAGATGCGGTCGATGTCGTGCTCGGTGATGGGCGCCCCGCGCAGCTCCTGCCAGGCTTTCTGCACCCTGGGCAGGGCACAGAGGGCCTTGATGTGGTCGCGCTTGGGCAGGCCCATGGGGCCGCGCGCCTCCTCCACCGTGATGTCGACCCCGAACTCCTTGAAGGCCTCGACGAAGACGCCCATCGGCGCCCGACTGCCGTAATCGACCATGGTCCCGGCCCAGTCGAAGACCGCGGCCTTTACGCTCAGATCCTCGTCGCCCCGCACTGCCCGTTCTCCCTTTTCCTGCCCCACTCCGGTCTCGTCACAATTCGTCGCCGTAGAGCTCGCCGATCACCTCCTGTGCGAGGCCGAAGGCCGTGCTCATTCCGGTCCCGCCGGTGACAATGGCGATCCTGACGCCCTCTGCAGGCGCGTCGATGACGGCCGCGCGGTCCGACGCGGTGGGATAGATGCCCGTCCAGCGTTCGGTGACGCGGCGGTCGGCGATGTCCAGCACGTCAAAGGCCTCGCGCAGGATGATGTCCTCGACCTCGCTCGCCGCGAAGGGGTCGGGACTGACCGCCGTATGATGCGAATCGCCGACGACGAGCGAACCGTCGGCGCTTTGCACCACGATCAGATGGATGCCGTGGGCGAGCGCATCCGGCGCCTCCTCGATCAGGCGGCGCTCCAGTGCGGCCGCCTGCGGCAGCGCGCTGAAACCGCGATAGCGCACGAGGCTGAGGTCCGACATGACGGAACCAGGCAGGCGCCAGTCGGGCGGTTGCGGCGCCAGGCGCAGCATCTGCAGCTTGCAGCGCTGCAGCCCGTAAGCCGCCAGCCGCTCCGCGAACAGTCCGAGATCGTCGCTTCCGGGACAGACGACGCAGGCCTCCGCGGCGAAACGGCCGCGTGTGGTCTCAAGGATTGGCGGCTCGACGCTGCGCACCCGGGTCGACCAGTGAAAGGTGACGTCGTGGGCTCTTTCGAGGTAGGTGGCGAGGCGCGGCAGCGCGTCGCGCGCTTCGACGCGCAGCTCATGGGGAGACCAGAGGCAGCCTGCCAGACCATTGCGGCGCAGGACAGGGAAACGCCGGTAGGCGTCGGCCGGCGTTATCAGCTCGCACGCCGCACCCATCGGCCCGGCCGTGAAGGCTTCCAGCACCGCCAGCGCCTCGGGCCTGCGCGCGGCCAGGAGGGTGCCGCGATGCAGGACCTCGATCCCGGCGGCCTCGGCGACCGCCGCCCAGACCTCCCGCGACCGCCGCGCACGGTCCCAGGTGACGCCGCTCTCCTGGCCAGTCACGGTGACGAAGCCGAAGTTGCGGAGCGAGGCGCCGGTGGCGCGCTGGTCGGCTTCGAAGACCGCGACCCGCCTGCCGCGCTGGGCGGCGATCAGTGCGTGGGCAAGGCCGAGAATGCCGGCCCCGACGACGGCCAAGTCATACGACGCCGCAGCCATTGCCGATTCCCCCGCGTGCGACTGCCAGAAAGACGCGCGGTTTCAATAGCCGATCGCCCGAAGCCCGACCACCGATAAAGATGCAGGGCTGCCAGCCGCCCCGCGTGAGGCTAGCGCGCATCCTCGAAGCCGGTCAGGACATTGACCATGTTGACCCCGATCTCCTCGACGGCGTAGCCCCCTTCCATAATGAAGAGGGTCGGCCGGGCGAGCCGCGCGATGCGTGCGCCGACCTTCAGGTAGTCCGGACTTTCGAGCCGGAACTGGGAAATCGGGTCGTCCTTGAAGGTGTCCACACCGAGCGAGACGACGACGGCATCGGGCCCGTAATCGGCTATCCGCGCGCAGGCATTCTCGAGCGCGGCATACCAAAGATCGAAGCCGGTGCCCCAGCGCAGAGGATAGTTCGCCGTGAAACCGGCCCCCGGTCCCTCGCCGGCCTCGTCGGCATAACCGAGAAAGTAGGGAAACTCCTGCGCGGGGTCGCCGTGCAGCGAGAGAAAAAAGACGTCGGCGCGATCGTAGAAGATCGACTGCGTGCCGTTGCCGTGATGGTAGTCGACGTCGAGCACGGCCACGCGGCCGGCGCCGCCGTCGAGCAGGGCCTGGGCCGCGATCGCCGCGTTGTTCAGGAAGCAGTAGCCGCCGTAGTAGTCGCGCGCCGCGTGGTGACCCGGCGGGCGGCAGAGCGCGAAGACCGCATCGGCGCCCGCGGCGAGGCGCGCCTGCCCGGTCAGCGCCACGTCGGCGGACGCACGGGCCGCGCGCCAGCTGCCGGCCGTGATCGGCGTGCCGGCATCGAACGAAAAATAGGACAGCTTGCCGTCGATCGCTTCCGGCTCGCGCGGCCGGAAGCCGCGCACCGGCCAGTTGAGCGGCAGCGCCTCGTAGTCGCGTCCCGTTTCCATCCAAAGGTCCCAGGCCCGCTCAAGAAAGGCGAGGTAGCGAGCATCGTGCACGCGTTCGAGGGGCGCGAGGCCGAACCGGTCCGGTGCACTGACCTCGCCGAGGCCGACCTCGCGCACGCGCGCCAGCACGATGTCGGCGCGGCGCGGCATCTCCACCGCCGGCTTCAGAGTCCCGTCGATCAGTTCGTGGCGCGCGTCCTGCAGTCTGTGATCGTCGCTGTAAAGGGTCAGCATGCGCCCTCATCCTTCCCCGATCGTCACATGGTCAGCCCGCCAGGCCCCCGGCCAGACCTCGGCCGCCCCGCCGCGCAGCCTGCGCAGGTCGGTCACCGGCAGATCGCGCGCGACCAGAAACGGGCCGTCCCCCTCATGCCGGTCGACCGGCGGCAGTGCGGCGTGCACGCCGTCATGGCCGAGCAGCGCCTCGCACGGCAGATAGACCGCCGCGCCGCTGGTGTTCGACAGGCGCGGCTTGGAGGCGGCGGCCTTGCCGACGCAGCCGACAGCGGCCACGGCGCACATGAGCTCAATGGCGCGGGCCTTGGCGCAGCCGAACACGCGGTGGTAGCCGGAGAGCTTCTCGGTCATCGAAGGGACCAGGAGGAGATCGAGTTCGTGCGGCGCCAGCGCAACGGCCAGCGCCGGCATCTCCACGTCGAGGCAGACCAACGTCGAAAGGCGAAGGCCGCGCCACTCGACGATCTCGACCCGATCGCCCGTCGCGAGATTCCAGCCGTCCGGGTCGCGCTCGCCGGGGGTCAGGGTCAGCTTGTCCTGGGCGATCCGGCGGCCGTCGGGCAGCAGCAGCCACGCCCGGTTGC
>CAZDBC010000464.1:0-3216 GCA_964503295.1 uncultured Kiloniellaceae bacterium
TTAATGTCTGTATAAAAGGAGTGACATCGCTCACATCTCCAGCAACCATTTTCCCCTCATCTTCATTCCACACCCTCATTCCAAAATCGTTCTCGCATAGATAACGATCTTGTGATTGGAAATCCCAGGGCGTGGCGAGCAGGGCGAGGCCGGCGACGTCGCGTGGGCGCCGCGCGGCCAGGGCGAGCGCGAGCAGCCCGCCCATGCAGTAGCCGAGCAGGACCGGGCGCGGGCCGCCGAGCGCAGCGACCGCATCGAGCGCGGCCTCCAGCCGCCCCGCGACGTAGTCGGTCAGGGTGAAGCCGGCCTCCTCGGGCCCCGGCGCGCCCCAGTCGAGCAGCAACGGGCGCAGGCCGCGTCCGGCGAGCCAGCGCAGCAGGCTGCGCTCGGGCGCAAGATCCAGGATGTAGCCGCGGTTGATCAGCGAGGGCACGGCGAGAACCACCGGCCGCCCGGGGTCGTCCGCTCCGGCAGCCGCCGCGCCATAGTCGAGCAGGCGGCTCGTGCCCTCCTGCCAGACGGCCGGCGGCTCGGGCAGATCGCGCCGGTAGGGATGCCGCCAGTAGGCGTTCAGGCCCGCGACGAAGGCCGCGCCGCGCCGCCCGACCTGGTCCAGAACCGCGGCCTGCCAGTGTGCCGGGTCAACGCCCTCGAGGCGCGCGGCGAGGTCTCGCGCCCGCTCGGCCAGCTCCGGACTCCAGAGCGGCGAGCCGCTCTTCAAGAGCGCCGACCCGGCGACGGAGCTGGTCAAGCTCAGCCCGGCCAGCGCCAGATGGAGCGGCAGCGGCCGCGGGCCGGTCCGGACCGCCCCGGCTGCCGGATCCGTTGGGCCTGCTCGGTTCATCGGCTCCTCTCGTCTGCCCCCCGCCGTAGTGGGTTGCGTAGTGAGTCATGGCCTGGGTCACGGCCTGGGTCACGGCCTGGGTCGCGGCCTGGGTTGTCGCCTGCATCAGGGTCTCGAACAGGCGCAGCGGCGCGGCCTGCGGCGCAGCGCCCGTGCCGGCCGTCCCGGCCGCGGCCGCCGGCGCGAGCAGCGCGCGCCAGGCCTCGACCAGCCTGGGGTCGGCGCTCCAGGCCGAGAGCTGGTCCTGCCACAGCTCCAGGAACTGGGCCGCGAGAGCCTCGAGGTCCTCGGGCGGCTCCCCTGATGCGCCACCGGGGCGCGCGTCCGGCGAATCGTTTGGCTGCGCCATGGCGCCACCGACTATAGGCCGGGCGCGGGCCCGAGGCCAGCGGCACCGGCGCCCCGTCGCCCCTGCGAGATTGCGCAATGTCCCGGTGATTGACAGGGCTTCCCGCAGGGCAGCACTATTCCGTTGCGCAATGCACAATGGCGGTCGGAGACGGCCCGACATGCAAGAGCAGCGAAAGGCGGTCGACTTGGCGAGCAAGGACAACAGCGTCCAGGGCGGCGTCGAGGGCGGCGCCAAGGGCCCCGGCAGGAAGGGCGCGAGCGCCCGCTCCGGCAACGGCAAGGGCGCCGGCGGCCCGATCGTCATCAAGAAGTACGCCAACCGCCGGCTCTACAACACCGCCACCAGCAGCTACGTGACCCTCGACCACCTCTGCCAGATGGTGCAGAGCGACGTCGACTTCGTGGTCTACGACGCCAAGACGGGCGAGGACATCACCCGCGCGGTGCTGACCCAGATCATCGTCGAGGAGGAGGCCAAGGGGCAGAACCTGCTGCCGATCAAGTTCCTGCGCCAGCTCATCTCGCTCTACGGCGATTCGCTGCAGTGGATGGTGCCGCGCTACCTGGAGCACATGATGCAGGCCTTCGCCTCGAACCAGGAGCGCATGCGCCAGTCGATGCAGGACACCCTCGGCAACATCTTCCCCTTCGGCAACCTGGAGGAGATGGGCAAGCAGAACATGGCCCTGTTCGAGAGCGCCATGCGCATGTTCTCGCCCTTCAACGTCGAGGGCCAGCAGGGCGGCCAGGGCGAGCGCCAGCCGCCCGACGCCGAGAGCCTGGAGCGCCTGCGCGCCCAGGTCGACCAGCTCCAGGACCAGCTCGACCGCATGTCCAAGGCGGCGGAGAAGTCCGACAAGGGCGAGTAGGGCGGCCGGAGATCGGCGGCGCGGCGCGGAACTGCGTGATCGGGAAGCTTTGGGGGAGCGTCCTGAACAGCCTTACAATCCACAATCTGGACGATGACACGATTCGCCACCTGCGCAGCCGCGCCGCCGCGCACAGCAGCTCCGTCGAGGAGGAGGCACGGGCGATCCTGCGCCAGGCCGTCGGGGCAAGCCGCGCGCCCCGAAATCTCGGCAGCAACATCCATCGACGCTTCGCCGCCATGGGCGGTGTCGAGTTGATGATCCCGCCTCGCGAGCCCGCGCCCGGCGCGCTCGCAAACCCTTCTGCAATGCGCTGTGCAGAAACAGGCCTCACCTTATGAATGAGGGAGCCAAAGGGCTCAGGTCAGTGGTGGCCTACGCTTGGACCGGCGAAACCAACGTGTTGCAGGCGCCATGGTGGTCCTGCATGCGATGGATTTTTGGCGTCTGGACAACCGCCCGCCCCGAAGCATAGGCCATCCGTCTAGGGTTGGGGGCGGATGATCGCGCGGCAGCGAGGTCGAGTGACAATGCCCCAGACCTTGCCCGCCCCTACGCCCCGCGCCGCCGCCGGCCTTTCGGCAGGGTGAGCAGGGCCGCGCCCGAGGGGGCCGCGCGCGCCATGCGCAGCTGCGCGCCGACCGCCGCGCGCCGCCAGGGCGGGTCGACGTCGGGCTTGCCGAACAGGTAGCCCTGCAGCAGGTCGACTCCCTCGGCGCGCAAGAGCGCGGCGTCGGCGGCCGTCTCCACGCACTCGGCCACCGTGGTCAGGCCGAGCGCGCCGGCAAGGTCGACCAGGTTGCGCACGAAGAGGTGGTTCTCCGCGCGCGCGTGGATGTCGCGCACGAAGGAGCCGTCGATCTTCACCACGTCGGCCGTCAGCGCCTTGAGGTGGCGGAAGGTGGTGTAGCCGGCGCCGAAGTCGTCGATCGCGACGCGGCAGCCGAGCGCACGCACCGCGGCGACGAAGCGCGCCGATTCCTCGATGTCCTGCAGCGCCGCGGTCTCGGTGATCTCGACCATGATGCGCCGCGCCAGCTCGGGCCGGTCCTTGACCCGCGCGACCAGGGCGCGCAGCCAGGCGTGGTCGGTCGCGGTCAGGCCGGAGATGTTGAAGGCCAGCCGGATGTCGGGATAGCGCTCCAGCTCGCG
>CAZDBC010000465.1:0-3197 GCA_964503295.1 uncultured Kiloniellaceae bacterium
CACATCCATGTGGCCGAGCAGGTCAAGGAGGTCGAGGACTGCCTGGCCTGGTCCGGCGCGCGGCCGGTCGCCTGGCTGCTCGACAACGCGCCTGTCGATGCGCGCTGGTGCCTGGTCCACGCGACCCATATGGACGAGGGCGAGACCCGCGCGCTGGCCGGCAGGGGCGCGGTCGCCGGCCTCTGCCCGACCACCGAGGCCAACCTGGGCGACGGCCTCTTTCCGGCGCCGGACTACCTGGCCGCCGGCGGGCGCTTCGGCATCGGCTCGGACAGCCACGTCTCGGTCAGCCCGGTCGAGGAGTTGCGCTGGCTGGAGTACGGCCAGCGCCTGGTCCACCGCCGGCGCAACCTGCTGCACGGTTCCGGTCCGGACGGTGCCTCCGTCGGCGCCTTTCTCTACAAGGCGGCGTTGGAGGGCGGCGCGCGCGCGCTCGGCCGTCCGATCGGGCGGCTGGCCGCCGGCTGCCGCGCCGACCTGGTCGTGCTCGACGGCGACGGCCCGGCCCTCGCCGGGCGCGACGGCGATGCCCTGCTCGACGCGGTCGTCTTCGCCGGCAACGCCAACCCGGTGCGCGACGTCATGGTCGGCGGCAGCTGGCGCGTGCGCGACGGCCGCCACCTCGAGGCCGAGGCGATCCTGGCCGACTACCAAAAGGCAGTGGCGAAGCTGGCGGACTGAGCTGTTCTTGCAGTTCAGTTGGCGCTGCTCATGCGCGAGGCCTCGACGAAGCCTTCCGTGTCCCCGTCGATCTGCCGGCCGCGCCGGCCGCGGGCGGCGTGGATGTAGAGGGACTTGGGATCGACGGCGCCGCGCGCCGGCGGCGGCAGCGGCACGGCGTAGTCGAGCGGTCGGGCGTGGTCGGCCAGCAGCAGCTTCTCGTCGTAGACCCGGTTGAACTTCCACAGCATGGCGAAGAAGTTGGTCTGCCCGCAGGCTAGGCGCCGGGCGAGGATCGGCAGGTAGTCGCGCACGGCGCGCCAGCGCAGGTGCTTGCGGTTCATCACCCGTTGGGTCTCCACCAGCTCGGCGTAGAAGCGCTCCAACGGCAGGCGCGTCGGCACGACGGCGTGCTGGATGTCGAACAGGCGGTAGTCGCGGGTGATCAGGTGCCGCCCGTCGGTGTGCCAGAGTTCGGTCCCCGGGTAGGGGGTGGCGACCGAGACGTTGACCACCTCCGGCACCTCCATGATCCATTCGCGGACCAGCCGGAAGCGCTCCTCGTCCCAGTCGGGATCGGCGATGATGTTGATGGCGACTGTCAGGCCGAGCGAGCGGGCATAGTCCAGCGCCTCGAAGTTGCGGCCCAGGGGAACCCGCTTGCGGTACTTCCTGAGGCCTTCCTCGTCGATCGCCTCCAGGCCGAGGAAGAGGTACTTGACCCCGAGATCGCGCCAGAAGCGGAACACCTCCTTGTTGCGCAGCAGCACGTCACCCCGGGTCTCCAGATAGTATTCCTTCTTGATCCCCGCGCGCGCGATTGCCTCGCCGATCGCCAGGCCGTGGTGCGACTGGATAAAGGCGACGTCGTCGACGATGAAGATGCCCGGCTCCCTGATCCGCCCGAGCTCCTCCGCGGCGACCTCGGGACTGACCGTGCGGTAGCTGCGGCCGTAGAAGGTCCAGGCGCTGCAGAAGTTGCAGTCCCAGGGACAGCCGCGCGAGAACTCGATGGATGCGGCCGGATCGAGCAGGCCGATGAAATACTTGCGGCGTTTGCGCAAAAGGTCGCGGTCCGGGCGCAGGTCGTCGAGCGACTCGACGAAGATTGGCGGCGGGCCCGTGCCGGTGGCAGTGACGGCGCCCGGCACCTCATCGACGGCGGCGCGGTCCTGCGCGACCGCTTCCAGCAACCGTGCGATCACGGCCTCGCCTTCGCCCCGCAGCACGCAGTCGATCGCCCCCGCGCCATGGTCCAGGAGCTCCTGCGCGACGAAAGAGGCGCTGTGCCCGCCGACCACGATGAAGCTGTCGGGCGCGAGGCGCCTGGTCGCCCGGGCGAGATCGATAATCTCCGGCAGGTTGGGAAGATAGTTGCACGAGAAGGCGATGACCTGCGGACGCCAGCCACGAACCAGGCGGAAATAGTCTTCGTGGTGATCGACCTGCAGATCGATCAGGCGGGCCTCATGGCCCGCCCGGCGCGCCGCCTCGGCGACGATCTCCAGGCCCAGGGGCTCCAGACGAAGAAAAATCTTCGTGTACATGAGCGGCCCCGGGTGGACGGCGAGAAAGCGCATGAGTCCTCCTTCCGGCCGCCGGCTGACGACCATGCTACCGCAGTGGGCCGCGCCCGCGGTGACAAAAGGATGTGATCGGAAGAAAGGTTCATGCCGGCCGGGACGACGGCAGGGACGACGGCCTGTCGCGCGGTTCAGGCCGAAGAGGCCGAAGCCGGTGCGGCGGCCTTGCGATAGGCCTCGATGGTCAGGCGCACGCCTTTGTCGAGCGGCACGCGGGGCCAGTCGCCGATCAGTCGTCTGAGCGGCGCGTTGTCGAAGGCGAGCTCGGGGGCGGGGCGCTCGCGCGGCGCGACCGCGATGCGGGCATCGGGGACCTGTCGGCGGATCGCCGCGACCAGGCCGTCGATCGACTGGACCTCGGTGGTGAGGTCGCTGACCAGCGGCTGTTCGGGCGTCACGGCGAGGCAGCGGGCGACGATCTCGGCCACCTCGCCAGCGTACTGCAGGCAGCAGGAGCCGCGGAAGGGAAGTTCGTAAGCCTCGCCGAGCGCGGCGGCGCGCAGGGCCGCGGTGATCGCGGCGGTCTCGCCCTCGTCGCGGCCGAAGCCGTAGACGATGTTCGGGCGCAGGCCGACGCTGGCCAGGCCATGGTCGAGGAAGTAGACCTTGGAAATGTCCTCGTCGGCGCGCTTGTAGACGCCGTAGAGGTTGGCCGGAGAGGCCAGCGGCCCGCGCGGATGGGCGGCGATCGAGCTGGTGTAGACGACTCGTTCGATGCCGTGGCGCAGGGCGGCCTCGAGCACGTTGATATGGCCGATCACGTCGACCAGCGCGCCGCGCAGGGGATCCTTGCGGCAGGCCGGAATGGTCAAGGCGGCGAGGTGCAGGATGGCGTCGCAGCCCTGTGTCAGCGCCGCATCGAGCGCCGCGGGCTCGGCGATGTCGCCGCTGAACCAGGGAACGGCGGCGGCCCGCTGCGGTGCGGCCTGCGCGAGCCACACCCCCCAGGACGGA
>CAZDBC010000466.1:0-3191 GCA_964503295.1 uncultured Kiloniellaceae bacterium
CGCGGCGTGCACTGGCAGGACCTCGGTGTCGTGAATATGCCCTCCGGCAAGCCGACGATGGCTCTGACGGGAGGGGCCGCCCGGCGCCTGGCGGAGATGACGCCGGCGGACATGGAGGTACAGATTGACCTGACGATTACGGACGACTATCCCCTCGCCCAGGCCATCGTCATCATCTCCGCCCTGCCACGGCGCCCGGCCTGACGGCCGCCCGCCGGCGACGCCCGGCCGGCCGAGCGACCGAACGAGAGTACAATGGAAAACTCCATGTCCGAGAAGAAATCCGGCGCCTGGGGCGAGACCCTCCGCACCGTGATCTATGCGGTGCTGATCGCCGTCGGGGTCCGCACCTTTTTGTACGAACCGTTCAACATCCCCTCGGGCTCGATGATCCCCACGCTCCTGGTCGGCGATTACCTCTTTGTATCGAAGTTCTCCTACGGCTACAGCCGCTACTCCTTCCCGTTCGGCCTGCCGCCTTTCGAGGGGCGGGTGATCGGGAGCGCTCCGGAGCGCGGCGACGTGGCGGTATTCAAGCTCCCCAGCGATGACAAGACCGACTACATCAAGCGCATCGTCGGCTTGCCCGGCGACGAGATACAGATGCGCAACGGCCGTCTCTACATCAACGGCGAGCTGGTGGAGCGCGAAAAGGTCGCGGAGCTGACGATACCGGGCATCGGCGGCCTGCCGACCACCATCACCGAGTACATCGAGACCCTGCCCAACGGCCGCCGCCACCGGATCTGGGAGCGCAGCGACCAGGAGTTCATGGACGACACGGGTGTCTACAAGGTGCCCGAGGGACACTATTTCGCCATGGGCGATAACCGCGACAGTTCCCAGGACAGCAGGGCAATCGGCCAAGTCGGCTACGTGCCTTACGCGAACCTCGTCGGGCGGGCGAGCATCATTTTCTTCTCGACGAACGGTCGGGCCGAATTGTGGGAGGTCTGGAAGTGGCCCTCGGCGATCCGTTTCGACCGCATTGGTGATGGCATCGAATAGGCGCCGCGACTTGGCGGATCGGCCAGCCGGGACGCCCGCGGCGGAGGCGCCGATCGGCGAGTTGATGGAGCGGCTCGGACATCGCTTCGCGCGCCCGGCTCTGCTGCGCACCGCCTTGACGCACGCCTCGACCGGCGGCGCCAGCTACGAGCGGCTGGAATTTCTCGGCGACCGCGTGCTCGGCCTGATCGTCGCCGACCTTCTCATGGCGCATTTCCCGAACGAGGCCGAAGGCGCGCTGGCGCGCCGTCATGCCGCCCTGGTCCGGCGCGAGACCTTGGCCGGCGTCGGGCAGGAGCTGGGCCTTGCGGCTCACCTGCGTCTGGCCCGCGGCGAGGCCGAGGGCGGCGGCCGCGACAACCCGGCCATTCTGGCGGACGTCTGCGAGGCCCTGATCGCCGCGATCTACCTGGACGGCGGGCTGGAAGCGGCTCGGCGTTTCGTGGAGCCCTTGTGGCGGCCTCTGCTTGAATCTGCGGACCAGCCGCCCCAGGACGCCAAGACGGCACTCCAGGAATGGGCACAGGCGCGCAGCCGTCCGCTGCCGGTCTATGAGGTCGTCGAGCGCAGCGGGCCGGACCACGATCCCCTGTTCACGGTTCGGGTCAGCGTCGAGAGCGAAGCCCCCGAGACCGCGGTCGGCCGCTCCAAGCGGCTGGCCGAGCAGGCTGCGGCCGAGCGTCTGCTCGGCCGGCTGCGCGACATGCCGTCGTGACGCACGCTACCGGCGCTAAGCAGGCGGAGAGGGACCCGGGGGAATCGCGCTGCGGGTTCGTGGCCCTGATCGGCGCGCCCAACGCCGGCAAGTCGACCCTGCTCAATCGCCTCGTGGGAGCCAAGGTCTCGATCGTGACCCACAAGGTCCAGACGACGCGCAGCCAGGTCCGCGGCATTGCCGTGCGCGGTGCGAGCCAGATGATCCTGGTCGATACGCCCGGCATCTTCGCGCCCAAACGGCGGCTCGAGCGCGCCATGGTGGCGGCGGCCTGGTCGGGCGCCCAGAACGCCGATGCCGTGGTGGTGTTGTACGACGCCGCGCAGCGCGAGATCGACGAAGACACCAGGCGCATACTGGAAGGTCTGCGCACGGCCGGCAGGCATGCCATCCTCGCGCTCAACAAGATCGACCGGATCAAGCGCCCGAGGCTCCTTGATCTGGCCGCCCGCTTCGAGGCCGAAGGACTGTTCAGCCGGGTGTTCATGATCTCCGCGCTCACGGGCGATGGCGTCGACGATCTCCTGGATCATCTGGCCGCCCTGATGCCGCCCGGTCCCTGGCTCTACCCGGAGGATCAGCTCTCCGACCTGCCGATGCGCCTGCTCGCGGCCGAGGTGACGCGCGAAAAGCTGTTCCTCAACCTGCACGACGAACTGCCCTATGCCTTGACGGTCGAAACGGAGCGCTGGGAAGAGTTCAGGGACAGCAGCGTGCGCATCGAGCAGGTGATCTATGTTCAGAACGAGCGCCACAAGGCGATCTGCCTGGGGCGCGGCGGCCGCAGCATCCGCGCGGTGCGCGAGGCGGCCCGGATGGAGCTCCAGGAGGCCCTGGAGCGGCCGGTCCACCTCTTTCTTTTCGTCAAGGTGCGCGAGCGCTGGGCGGAAGACCCCGAGCGCTATCGCACCTGGGGACTCGAGTTCGATGCGTGAGCGTCCGGCAGAGACGAAACCGAAAGGACGCGGGTCGTGAACTGGCGCGACGACGCCATCGTGCTGGCCGCCCGGCCCTATGGCGAGACCTCCTCGGTTGTGCAGTTACTGACGCGCGGTCACGGGCGTCATGCCGGCCTGGCGCGCGGAGGACAGGGCCGTCGGCTGCGCGGCATCTATCAGCCGGGCAACGAGGTCGCAGCGCAGTGGTCGGGGCGTCTGGCAGAGCACCTCGGGAGCCTGGCCTGCGAACTGCTGGAGAGCCATGGGGCGCGCCTGCTGGATGCGCCGGACCGGCTGGCGGCCCTCAGCGCGGCCACCGCGATCGCCGAACGGGCGTTGCCGGAGCGCGAACCGCACCCCGCCTGCTTCGAGGGATTACGCGCTTTGCTGCAGGCGCTTGGCGGCGAGCATTGGGGCGAGGTCTACGTGCGCTGGGAGCTGGCGCTGCTGGCCGATTTGGGCTTCGGACTGGATCTCGGCGCCTGCGCGGGCGGCGGAGACAATGATCAGCTCGCCTACGTCTCGCCGCG
>CAZDBC010000467.1:0-981 GCA_964503295.1 uncultured Kiloniellaceae bacterium
AAGCACAACGGGCCGCTCGTCCAGACGGACCAGCGTCCGGTTCCGCCGTCGATCGCCAAGTTCTGCGAGCATTTCGACCTCGAACTGGAGAGCCAGCCGTCCGCCGAGGCCCAGGTGGCGGCATTGTCCGACGACATCGCCTACACCAACCACGACATCGACGACGGGGTGCGGGCGGGCCTGTTCACGCTGGACGAACTGCGCGAGGTGCCTCTCGTCGGCGAGACTCTCGAGAGGTTGAGCAAGCGCTATCCGGGCCTGGAGGAGGCGCGCATGGTGCACGAGACGGTGCGGCGGCTGATCGGCGCGATGGTCGACGACCTCCTCGCCGAAACCCGATCCAGGCTGACCGCGAGCGGCGCCGGCAGCGCGGCCGACGTGCGGGCTTTGAATGCGCCCGTGGTTGCCTTTTCCCCGGAGATGCGCGAAAAGTCGCGCGCGCTGCGAACGTTTTTGTTCCGGCGCATGTATCGCCATCACCGGGTCAACCGCATGACCTCCAAGACGCGCCGGGTCGTGCGGCAACTGTTCGATCATTACATGGCCGAGCCCAACTGCTTGCCCGACGAGTGGCACCGGATCGCCGATGCCTCGGACGAGGCCGGTCGGGCGCGCCTGATCGGCGACTACATCGCCGGAATGACGGATCGCTACGCGCTCGAGGAGCACCGCAAGCTGTTCGATCCCGCCGCCAAGACATGATCAATCTTTTCAAGGACTATCAGGACATCGTTCTCGAGGAGCTCGAGGCGCTGACGCGGGCGGGCGTGCTGCCGGAGGGGCTCGATCTGGCCCGCGTCTCGGTCGAGCCGCCGCGCGATCCCGCCCACGGCGATCTGGCGACGAATGCTGCCATGGTCCTCGCCAAGCCCGCCGGATTGCTGCCGCGCGATCTGGCCGGCCAACTTGCGCGCGCCCTGGAACTCGGTCCGGGCATCGCAGAGGTTCACGTAGCTGGGCCGGGCTTCATCAACATGCGCC
>CAZDBC010000467.1:991-3189 GCA_964503295.1 uncultured Kiloniellaceae bacterium
GCCTCGCCGGCGAGGTCTGGCATCGCTGTCTGTCGGCGGTCTTGCGCTCCGGCGACGACTACGGAAGCAGCACGATCGGGGCCGGCCGGCCGGTCAACGTCGAGTATGTCTCGGCCAATCCCACCGGGCCTCTGACGGTCGGCCACGCCCGTGGCGCCGTGGTCGGCGATGCCCTGGCCTCGCTGCTTGCCAAGGCCGGCTACGCGGTCAGCCGCGAATACTACGTCAACGACGCCGGCGCCCAGATCGAAGTCCTCGCCCGCTCGGCCTATCTGCGCTATCGCGAGGCGCTAGGCGAGGATATCGGGGAGATTCCGGCCGGCTACTATCCGGGCGACTATCTGCGCGAGGTCGGGCAGGCGCTGGCCGCACGCGACGGCGGGCGCTGGCTGCAGGCGCCGGAGTCCGACTGGCTGCCGGCAGTCAGCCATTTCGCCGTCGAGTGCATGATGGCTCGGATCAAGGACGATTTGGCCGCTTTGGGGGTCCACCAGGAGGTCTTCACCTCCGAGCGGGCTCTGGTCGAAGCGGGTGGGGTCGATGCCGCGGTAGAAACTCTCAAGGCGCGCGACCTCGTCTATCGCGGCGTCCTTGACCCCCCGAAAGGCAAGACGCCGGAAGACTGGGAGCCGCGGCCGCAGCTTCTCTTCCGCGCCACGGCGTTCGGCGACGACGTCGATCGGCCGCTGCAGAAATCAGACGGCAGCTGGACCTATTTTGCCGGCGACATGGCCTATCATCTGGACAAGTTCCGACGCGGCGCCGAGACCATGATCGATGTCTGGGGCGCCGACCACGGCGGTTACGTGAAGCGCATGCAGGCGGCCGTCACAGCGTTGACCGAAGGCCGGGCCAGCCTGGACGTCAAGATCTGCCAGCTCGTAAAGCTGCTGCGCGCCGGCGTTCCGGTCAAAATGTCCAAGCGCTCGGGCAGTTTCGTCACCTTGCGCGAATTGATCGACGAGGTCGGCAAGGACGTCGTGCGTTTCATCATGCTGACCCGCAAGAACGATGCCCCCCTCGACTTCGATCTTGCCAAGGTGGTGGAGCAGAGCCGCGACAACCCGGTCTTCTATGTCCAGTATGCCCATGCGCGATCCTGCTCCGTGATGCGCCATGCCGCGGTCGAGCTGCCCGGCCTTGACCTGTCGGCCGAGGGCCTAGCCTTGGCCCCGCTGGAACGATTGACCGACTCCGAGGAGCTGGGCCTGATTAGACGCGTCGCAGAATGGCCGCGCCAGGTCGAGGCCGCCGCCGAGGCTCACGAACCGCACCGCATCGCCTTCTTCCTCTACGATCTGGCGGCAGCGCTGCACGGCCTCTGGACCAAGGGCAAGGAGGATGCCAGCCTGCGCTTTATCCAGACCGATCAGCCGGCGCTCACTCACGCGCGGCTCGCCCTGGTCCAGGGGGTCGCCCTCGTGATCGCGAGTGGGTTGCGCATATTCGGCGTCGAACCGGTCGAGGAGATGAGGTGATGCCGTCCGACGAGCGCAGCGGCCGCGATCAGGTTCCGCCCGGCGGCGGCACCTGGCCGATGGATCCGGGCGTCGCGCCGCATCGGCCGTCCGCCGCCGACGCGCCCGGCGAGGTTCGCACGGGCCTGAGAGTCTCGCCGGACGATGCCATCGGCCGGCACGATGCACGGTCCGGACCGACCACCGAGAGCGGGAGCGCGCGACCCGAGGCCGCCGGTTCGGATCATGGCCAGCGCGTCGGCGAACTAGCCGGCGACGCGGCCGGTTTCGACGAGCGCCACTTTATCGAAGAGAACGATGCTCTTGCTCGCGACCTGTCACGGCGCAGCCGCCTTGTTCCGCTGTTCATCGCGCTCTTCGCGCTCGCCGGGTTCGGTCTCGTAGTCTGGTACGCCTACTCCTGGGGAGTCGGCGAGGTCGATCCCGCGGAGTTGCCGGTGATCGCTGCCGAGGAGGGGCCGGAGAAGACCCGACCCGAGGACCCTGGAGGTCTGAAGGTGCCGCATCAGGACAAGCTGGTCATGAACGAGCGGGACGACGAGGCGTCGGCGCCACGGGTCGAGCGGCTGCTGCCGCCGCCGGAGCAGCCCGTGGCGATTTCCCCTCCGGCACCGCCGGCGCCTGTGCCGCAGGCGCGCAACGACGTGGCACAAGCCGCGCCTGAAACCGGCCAGGCCGAAGCGACTGCGGAGGCGCAGCCGGGAAGTTCGGAAACGGCAA
>CAZDBC010000468.1:0-3163 GCA_964503295.1 uncultured Kiloniellaceae bacterium
GCATACTGAATAAGGTCGTTGGTTCCGATCGAATAGAAGTCGGCATCGAACCGGGTTGCGTCGAGCGCGCAGGCCGGCGTCTCGACCATGATACCGAGCGCAGCCTCGCCGGTCGCGATCCGCGCGCGGTCGAGATCCCGACGCACCTCGTCCAGGTGCATCCGTGCCGCGGCCAGTTCGTCTGGCCGCGTCACCATCGGCAGCATGATCTTGAGCGGACCGTGCGCGGCCGCGCGCAGCAGGGCGCGCAGCTGCACGCGGAACAGTTCGGGCCGCGCGAGCGACAGGCGCAGCCCGCGCAGCCCCAGGAAGGGGTTGCTCTCGCCCTCCGGCGTGACGCCGGGAACCGGCTTGTCGCCGCCGGCATCGAGCGTGCGGATGGTCACCGGCCGACCGGCGGCCCACTCCACGATCGCGCGATAGGCCCGGTACTGTCGCTCCTCCTCGGCCGGTCCGGCGCCGAACAGGAATTCGGTGCGGGTCAGGCCGACGCCGTCGCACAGCACCGGATCGAGCTCCTTCAGCGCATCCGGTCCGTCGAGATTGACGAGCACCCGCACCGGCGTCCCGTCGGCCGTGACCGCGGGCTTGTCGATCAGCGCGCGGGCCGCCGCCGCCTCTGCCGCGGCGGCCGAAGACGCCTGGCGCGCCTGCGCCAACGCCGTCGGCGACGGCGAGGCGGTCAAGCGTCCCGTCTGCGCATCCAGAATGGCCGGTCCGGGCGCAAGCTCGCATAGGGCCTCGAGCCCTTCGGCGAGATCGACCAGGAGCGGGACCTCGCGTGCCCGTGCCAGCATGGCGACGTGGCTGGTCGGCGAACCGACCCGCGAGGCGATCCCCTTGACGCGCGCGAGGTCGAGCTCGAGAAAGCGCGACGGGGTCAACTCGTCGATAACAAGAATCTCGGGCTCGTCGGCCTGCGCGGCGGATGCGCCGGAGTCCTGTGCGGTCTCCGCCTCGCCTTGCGAGAGACAGCGCAGGACGCGCAACTCCAGGTCGCGCAGGTCGCCCGCACGGGCCCGGAAATAAGCGTCCTCCGCCTCGGCATAATCCGCGATCAGCTGCCCGATCCCCTCGCGCCAGGCCGCCGCGGCGCCGCGGCCCGCCGCGAGCAGCGGCTCGCCCGGGGCCACTAGCTCCGGATCCTCCAGGAGCGCCAGTTGGAAGCCCAGCACTTCGCCGGCCAGCTCGTCGTCCGCCGCCGCCATCAGCTCCGCCAGCTGCGACCTGGCGCGCTCGATGGCAAGGCGCAGCCGGGCGCGCTCCTCGCTTTCGCTCCCGACCGTTTCGCGCTCCACCGCCAGGGCCGTGTCGAGCACGAGGCGTCCCACGGCCATCCCCGGCGAGGCCACCGTCCCGGCGATCTCGAGGCCGGGCCGTTGCCCGGCCAAAGCCGTGCCGGTCGGCGCATCAGCCACCGAAATGCCCCTCCACCAGTTCAACCAGGCTGCGGATCGCCGCGTCGGCGTCGTCGCCTTCGGCCCGGAACCTGACCTCGGTGCCCTGCCTGGCCTTCAGCTTCATCACCTTGACGACGCTCTTGGCGTCGTGCCAGTCGCCCTGGTCGCCCAGGGACAGTTCGATGCGGCTGCTGAACTTCGCCGCCGTCTGGGTCAAACGCACCGCGGGGCGCGCATGCAGGCCGACGTCGTTGGTCAGGGTAACTTTCGCCTCGGCGCGCTGTGGCTCGATCTCGGCCATCCGGATCAGCCTCCCAACTCTTCCGCGGCCGCAATGACCGCCTCCAGGTCGGCCCCCGTCGAGGCCATGGTGCCGCCGGTGACGGCGCCTTCGACGATCGGCGCGTTGGCGATGCGCACCGCCGCCTGCCGGTCTTCCGGCAGCATCTCGATGGCCACCTCCGTGTTCATCTCGGCACCGCCGAGGTCGACCAGCATGACCACCCCGGCCGGCGTCCACAGCCGTTCGATGACGCCGAGGATCTGCGCGGCATCGGTGCCGAGGCCGCCGTCGGCGTTGCCGCCGGTCCAGCCCACCGCGATCGACTCGCCGACCATCTGGCGCACCATGTCCGCCGTGCCCTTGGCGACGTCCGGCGAGTGCGAGACGATTCCGATGGCGACCTTCTGCCCGCTCACTTTTGCGCCTCCTCGGCCACGAGATCGCAGAGCGCGGCGATCATGAGCGCGCTCGAGCGTGCCCCGGGATCGAGATGGCCGATGCTGCGCTCGCCCAGATAGGCCGCGCGACCCTTGGTCGCCTTCATGTCCCTGGTCGCCGCCAGACCCTCCTCGGCTGCCGCGCGCGCCGCCCGCGCGGCTTCCGGCGGCGTGGCGCCGTCGGCAGCGCGCAGGGCGTCGAGCACCGGGCACCAGACGTCGAGCATGGTCTTCTCGCCGGCGTCGGACTTGCCGCGCTTCTTGACGCCCTCGACGCCCGCCTCGACGGCGGCGGTCACGGCGGACAGCGAAAGCGTTCCGTCCCAGGCCTTGCCGGCCTGCAGGAACAAGGTGCCATAGAGCGGGCCGGAGGCGCCGCCGACCTTGCCGACCATGGTCATGCCCACCTTCTGCAGGACCTGTGCGGGCGGCAGGGCGGCCAGTTCATCGATCTGTTCGAGCACGGCCTGCCAGCCGCGCTTCATGTTCTGGCCGTGGTCGCCGTCGCCGATCGCGCTGTCCAGCGCGGTCAACTCATCGGTCGCCTCCACGATCCGAGCGGCGACCCGCTCGATCGCCGGTCTCATCCACGTCGCTGGCACTTCGGTCCCTCTCTCCTCTTCATCCAAGCGCGGCTCAACCGCCCGAAACGCGGGCGGCCTGCGCCGCCGTTTCCCGGGCGAGCCAGGCGGCCAGATCCTGCAGGGCGATGCCGTCCGCCGGCGCCGGTCGCCGCCCGGCCGGCAGGTCGATGCGCCGGCCGTCGCGGTCGAACGCCATCAGGGCGTCGGTCTCGACCCGAAGCCTCGCCGATTCGCCCAGGCCCTCGCTGCGTTCGGGGGCCTGCGCGGCATAGAGCGTCAGGCCGTTCCACTCCAGCATGATCACGTCCTCCGGCCCGAGCCGCTCGACGCGCAGGATCCGGGCCGGACGCTCTCCCGCGTCCGCCGCCCCGACCGGGCGTACCAGCGTGTGCTCGGGCCGGATCCCGAGCGTGCCGACCGCCGAGTCCTCGATGCCCAGACGCGCCGCCGGCAACAGAT
>CAZDBC010000469.1:0-3152 GCA_964503295.1 uncultured Kiloniellaceae bacterium
GTGCGCCGATCACCGGGCTGGTCACAGCCATCATCCCGCAGATCGCGTAGACCACCACGCCGGAGGTGGCGATCGGCGCGAAGCCGTCGAGCAGCATCCAGAACAGCGCGCCCGAGAGGATGCCGATCAGGAGCGCCGGGCTGAACACGCCGCCGGCGAAGCCGAAGCCGATGCACAGCGCGGTCAGCGCGGTCTTTGCGATCAGGATGACGCTGATCTCGGCGAGGGTGAAGGCGCCTTCGATGGTGGCGAAACGCAAGGTTTCCTGACCGATGCCGAGCACGTCGGGCACCCAGATGGCGACCGTCCCCAGGGCAAGGCCCGCGGCCGCCGGGCGCAGCGGCGCGGGCAGGCGGCTGGCCGTGGCCAGCGCGCCGGCGGCCAGCACCAGGCGCATGAAGGCGACCGCGACCAGCGCGGCGAGCAGCCCCTCGACAGCGAACAGCAGGAACTCGTAGCCGTGCTGAACGCCCTCGAAGGCGACGAGGAACAGGGGCGGCCGCTCGAAGACCACGTTGGCCAGTACGTAGCCGGTGACCGAGGCGATCGTCGTCGGCGCGAAGGCCTGCAGGGAATAGTGCCGCAGGATGACCTCGTGGGCGAACACCAGGCCGGCGATGGGCGCGTTGAAGGCGGTCGCGATGGCGGCGGCGACGCCGCACGAGAGGGCGATGGCGCGCAGGTCGCGCACCTGGAGCGGCAGCCTGGCGGCGAGACTGCCGACGATGGCGCCCAGGTAGACCATGGGGCCGTACTGGCCGACCGAGGCGCCGCTGCCGAGCGACAGGAGGGCCGCCAGGCTCGACACCAGGCCGGCCGGCTCGCGCGGCACCGGCTGCCGGGTCTGTGCCGCCAGGATGACGTCGGCCGGCCCGAGCGGCCGCCGGGCCGGCGAGGCGTAGCGCAGCAGCAGGCCGACCAGAAGGCCGCCGGCGGCCGGAACCAGCAGCGTTGCCAGGATGACCAGTTGCGGCGTCTGCTCGTGCTGGATGCGCGCGTGCGGCGAGACCAGCAGGCGCTCGTTGAGCCACGCGACGCCGTCGACGAAGAAGATCGCCGCCAGCGAGGTGGGAATGCCGATCGAGACGGCAAGCAGCGCAAGCGCCAGCATGCGGTAGACGGCGCTGCTCCTTCTCGGCGCTGACATCGTGGCATTCCTTCCCGCCGGCCGATGCCGCGTCCCGTGCAGCCGCGGCCGTGCGACCGTTGGGGTGGCCTGTGCCGGTTGTCGGTCGCCAGCCTCGAAGCCGCGGCGCGGTCTGTCAACGGCTGGGCGCTGAACGCGGGGAACGGCGTGCCGCCCGCGGCCGTTGAGGATAGGCTCGACGCGAGTGTCGGCCCGGCCCGGTTTGCCGGCACGAGGAGGGGGCATCCGATGCGGGACAATCTGGATTTCGAGCCCGAGGGCCGGCGGATGCCGATCAAGATCGACAGCGTCTCGAACGGCGCGTTCCGCCCCGTGACGGCGCGGGGTGCCGACCGAGGGGCCGAGGCGGCCATGCGCGGACCCGATGCCGGGAGTGCGCGCGGTGGCGGACCCGGCCTTCCCAGCCCGGCCGGGACTCTGCGTCAGCGGATGACCGGCGGACTGCTCGTCGCGGTGGCCATGGCGCTCGGCGGGTGCGCGGCCGCGACGGGACCGGACGCGGGGGCGTCCGAGGGACGCGTCTGCGCCATGGACGTCAGGGCCTGTCCGGACGGCAGCTATGTCGGCCGCGTCGGACCCGACTGCGACTTTGCCCCTTGCCCGGGCGAGAGCAGGAGCGGGCTCGAGGCGTCGCGCGTCTTCTGCGCCGACGGCACGATCGTCGATATCGCCTCCGGCGATGCGGACCGACTGACGCTTCGCAGGAGCGGCAGCAACTACCAGCTGTCACGGACCGTAGGCGCCTCGGGCGCGCGCTTTGCCAGCGAGGACGGCGCGGTCGTGTTCTGGAACAAGGGCGAGGAGGCATCGCTCGAGATCGGCGGCGACCTGACCCGATGCCACGTGCCGGAGGCAAGCGGCGCGACCGAGGAAACGGAAAACCTGATTCGCGTGACGACGCCGGTGCCCGGAGCGACCGTCGCCAGCCCGCTCGAGGTTGAAGGCGAGGCGCGCGGCGTCTGGTTCTTCGAGGGCGACTTTCCGCTGGTGCTGACCGACTGGGACGGACGCATCCTCGCCGAGCACTATGCGACCGCGCAGGGCGACTGGATGACCGAGGACTTCGTCCCCTTCTCGGCGCGGCTCGCGTTCGACAGCCCCTACGCTGCGGACGATCCGGACTTCATGCGCCGGGGGTATCTCGTTCTGCGCAAGGCCAATCCGGCGGACCGCCCGGAGCACGACGACGCGCTGGAGATTCCGGTGGTGTTCGGGAAGTAGGGACCGCCCCGTTCCGCAAGAGTCCGCCTTGCCTCGTATCCATATATCAAGAATATTCGATATATGGATAAATCCACTGCCCTCGAGGCGCTCGGCGCCCTGGCCCAGGAGACCCGCCTCGACGTCTTTCGTCTGCTGGTCCGTGCGGGCCCCTCGGGCCTGTGCGTCGGCGAGATCGCCGAGCGCCTGGGACTGCGCCAGAACACGCTCTCGACCAATCTTGCGCGGCTTGCCCGCGCCGGCCTTGTCAAGGGCACGCGCGAGGGGCGCAGCGTGCGCTACCGCGCCGACCTGGAGGGCATGCGCCGCCTGCTCGGTTTCCTGCTGGAGGACTGCTGCGGGGGACAGCCGGCGCTGTGCCGGCCGCTGCTCGACGAGCTGCTCTGCGCCTGCTGACCGGAGATACGCCATGGCCCATCCGACACCCGCCAACGATGCGCCGCTCAACGTGCTCTTCCTGTGCACCGGGAACTCGGCGCGTCCTGTGCACCGGAAACTCGGCGCGCTCGATCCTCGCCGAGGCGATTCTGACCAGAGCCGGGCAGGGCAAGTTGCGCGCCTTTTCGGCCGGCAGCCAGCCCAAGGGCGAGGTCCACCCCTATGCGCTCGACCTGCTGAAGAAGCTCGATTTCGACACCTCCTTTGCGCGCTCCAAGAGCTGGGAGGAGTTCGCCGGGCCGGACGCCCCCCAAATGGATTTCGTCTTCACGGTCTGCGACAACGCGGCCAGCGAGGTCTGTCCGGTCTGGCCGGGCCAGCCCATGACGGCCCACTGGGGCATTCC
>CAZDBC010000470.1:0-3151 GCA_964503295.1 uncultured Kiloniellaceae bacterium
CGGATCCGTGCGGCGAAGGCCTGTTCGAGCTGTTCGCGCAAAGCGCGCGCACGAAAGGGCTTCACCACCACGCCGTTGCAGTCGAGCTTGCTTGCGGCCTCCAACAGACCGGCGTCCGCGTAGCCGGTGACCAGCACCACGGGCAGGTCGCGCGCGACGCCGACATCGCCGCTGCGCACGAGTCTCAGCAACTCGAGGCCGTTGGGACCCGTCATGCGGACATCGGTGACCAGACCGTCGATCGTGCCGGACTTCATGATGGCGACGGCCTCCCGGCCGTCTCGAGCGGCCCGCTCGACGGGAAAGCCCGACTCGCCGAGCAGGCGGGTCATCATGCCGCGAACGAAGGCCTGGTCGTCGGCCAGGAGAAGCCGTCTCGGCCGGGCGGGCGCCTCCCCGACGGCGTCAGGCAGCACGGGCCGGATACCTCTCAACAGGCCGCGAGCACACCGCGCAGGTCCTCGAGCGTGAAAGGCTTGGGGATGATCTGGCTGGCGCCCAGGCGGCGCGCGATCTTCAGGAAGTCGGCCGCGCCGCGCGCGACCTTTCCGGACATGGCGATGACCGGCAGTTGGCCGTTCAGGCGGCGCAGCTCGCGGATCGTCTCGAGCCCGTCCTTCTCGGGCATGAAGATGTCGGTCACCACAAGAGCGATCGGAAGGGACCGGAAGAGCTCGAGCGCGCGGCGGCCGTCGGGAGCGACCATCGCCGTGTAACCGAGGCTCTCCAGCATGCCGGAGACGGTCGAGCGGACGAGAGCTTCGTCGTCGATCACGAGGGCGTTGGACATGGGCACATTTCACACAATTGCGCACCGCCTGCCGGCGGGTGCGGAGGCCGCCCTTCGCCGCTTCGGGTTTGGACCACACGCCGGATCCGCCGGCGAAGCGTCGTGACCAACATATGTTCGCGCGAACAACCCTAACGGATCGCTAAGATCTCATATGAAACAGGCGTCGGAACCGCTTCCGCCCGGTCCGGACGCAAGCGCGAACGCTCCGCGTTCAGGAGACCATTAGGAAAGGCTTTACGCTGTCGGCATTAATCTCGCGCGATACGCGCATGGAGCGGCGGCCGTATAACCTTCCCGACGCAGCCCGCGGCACCCCCTCGACCCGGACGGACTGAAGGCGTGCTCTATTCTCTACCACCGCCGCGCGATCCCGATGCGCGCCTGGTCGATCACGTCCTGGTGCGGTCGCAAGACTTCCTGCACGACTGCCAGCCCCAGGTGGCCGAAATCTTCGCCTACTGGCGGGAGCGATGCGGCGGACGCCGCATGCCCAGACGCTGCGACGTCGATCCGGCCGATCTTGGCCGCCTCTTGCCCAACATCCTGCTGATCGACGTGGTGAACGACGAGCGGCGCTTCGTCTACCGCGTCGTCGGAACCGAAGAGGTGCGGGTGCGCGGCAACGACCCCACCGGCAAGGCGGTGGCCGAGGCCTTCTACGGCGAGAACCGCGAGCGCGTGCTCGCGAAGTACGAGCAGGTCTGCGCCACCCGCTCGTTCCTGTTCAGCGTCATGTCCTATGCCGCCCCGGACAAGCCGCTGTGCCACGACGAGTTGCTTCACCTGCCGCTGTCGGAAGACGGCGAGTCGGTCAGTCAGATTCTCGTCTACGCAGGGCCGCGTCCCTTCACAGAGGCCAGAACAGCGGAATAACCAAGCTTGCCGTCAACCATAGCAGCAGATTGAGCGGCACGCCGACGCGCACGAAGTCGAGAAAGCGGTAGCCGCCGGCGTTGTAGACGAAGGTGTTGGTCTGATAGCCGATCGGCGTCGCAAAGCTGGCGCTGGCGGCGAACATGACCGCCACCACGAAGGGGCGGGGATCGACACCGAGCTGCTCGGCAAGCCCGATCGCGATGGGCGTCAGAAGGATCGCGCTCGCGTTGTTGCTGAGCGCCTCGGTCAGCAGCGAGGTGATCAGGTAGACCGCCGACAGCACGGCAAAGGGGCCGAGACCGGCCAGAAGCGCCGCCAGCTGTTCCACCACGAGTTCGGCCGCGCCCGTCTTGGTCATGGCGTCGCCGAGTGCCAGCATGCCGAAGATCAGCATCAGAATGTTCCAGTGGATGGCCGCGTAGGCCTCGTCCGGCTCGAGGCAGCGCAGCGCCACCACCGCGATCGCAGCGATCAGGGCCAGCGCGGCGATCGGCAGGGCGCCGAGCGCCGCCAGCGCCATCATGCACAGCACCGCGGCCACCGCGATCGGCGCCTTGCCGCGACGCAGCGGCCGTTCGCTCGGCGCGGTCAGATTGATCAACGCCTTGTCCTCGAACAGCGCCTTGAGGCCGGCCTGCGGCGCCTCCAACAACACGGTGTCTCCCGGCTGGAGCAGCAGGCGGTCGAACTTGCGGCCGAGGTTCTCTCCGTGGCGATGAATCGCGAGGATATAGGCACCATACAACCGGCGCAGGCCGAGATCGGCGACCCGCCGGCCGGCGAAACGGCTGCGCGGCCCGACCATGCCCTCCACGACGAGGGTCTCGCGCGCCATGATCGGCTCGATGGCGTGGCTGTCGCGCCCCCCGAAGGCGACGTCGCCGGCCTCCCGGAGCGCCAGCATGTCGCCGACCCGGCTGCGCAGCACCACACGGTCGCCCGCCTCCAGGACGACCGTATCGAGCTCGTCGCGCCGCGAGCGGTCGGCGCGAACGACATCGATCACGCGCAGGCCGCGCTGCGCGGCGAAGCCGGCTTCGGCCAGGCGCTTGCCGATCGCCGGCGAACCTAGCGGGATCAGCACCTCCGCCAGAAACTGCCGTTGTGCGCGCCTGGGCAGGAGGTCGGCGAGGCTCTCGCGATCGGGCAGCAGCCAGCGCCCGAACAAAAGCAGATAGCCGACACCGACGAGCCCCAAGAGGACGCCGGCGGCGGTAATCTCGAACATCCCGAAGGGGGCGAGCCCGTTCGCCTGGGCGACGCCGTCGACCAGGATGTTGGTCGAGGTCCCGATCAGGGTCGTCGTGCCCCCGAAAATGCTCGCGAACGACAGCGGAATAAGCAGGCGGGAGGGTGCCAGCCCCAGGGTCTGACCGAGGCTCATGACGACCGGCGCCAGGATGACCACGACCGCCGTGTTGTTCATGACGGCCGAGAGCAGCATGACCGCCAGCATCAGCGTCGCCAGGGCAGCGCCGGGCG
>CAZDBC010000471.1:0-3145 GCA_964503295.1 uncultured Kiloniellaceae bacterium
GAGCGCGTCCTCGGCGACGTGATCCTGGCCACCGACGACTACCGCGCCCTGCGCCTTTCCCTGAAGGCGCATCCCATGCACTTCCTGCGCGACGCCATGGCCGCCGAGGGCGCGCTGCCGACCGCGGCGCTGAAGGACCTGCGGGACGGCGCCAAGGCCGCGGTCGCCGGCGTCGTGCTGGTGCGCCAGCGACCGGGCAGTGCCAAGGGCGTGGTCTTCATGACCCTGGAGGACGAGACCGGCGTCGCCAACGCGGTGGTCTGGCCCAAGGTGCTGGAGCGCTTCCGCCGCGTGGTCATGACCGCGCGCCTCGTCCTGATCCGCGGACGTATCCAGCGCCACGAGGACATCGTCCACCTGGTCGCCGCGCGCCTCTTCGACCGCTCCCGCCTGCTCGACGGCCTGGCCGAGGGCAAGGCCGGCGCGCGGCCGGTCAGGAATCCCCTGGCGCGCGCCGACGAGGTCGCCCGGCCGCAGGCCGACCGGCGCCCGCCGCCGCCGCGCCACCCGCGCGACCAGCGCATCCTGCCCAAGTCGCGCGACTTTCATTGAGGGAGGCATCCGGAGCCGGCCGTCGACGCCGACGGCGCCGATTGACGCTGGCCACCCTCGCGACATAGCGTAACCGCCGGGAACCGAGGGAACCGTCCGTCATGAAAACCGACATCGTCGTCGCAGGAGAAGGGCGCCGGGAGCGGTAACGGCCAGGATACCGCCGCGTCCTGCTGCGCCCCCGCCCCGACGGGGGTTTTTTTATTGCGCGGCCGTTGCGTCGCGCGGTCGGCCTGAAAGGGCCCCTCGATGCTTCGACCCGCCGCCACGCCGCCCAGACTGTCCACATTGATCCTGCTGAGCGCGCTGTCGGTGGTGACCCTCAACCTGTTCCTGCCGTCGCTGGCCAACATCGCGGCCGAGTTCGAGGCCGACTACGCGCTGGTCAACCTGTCGATTGCCGGCTACGCCGCCATGACCGCGGTGCTGCAACTGGTCACCGGCCCGCTGTCGGACCGCTACGGCCGGCGACCGGTGATCCTGGCGGGACTGGCGCTCTTCCTCCTGGCCTCGCTCGGCTGCCTCCAGGCCGGCGATATCTGGACTTTTCTCGCCTTTCGCATGCTGCAGGCCGCGATCATCTCCGGCTATGCGGTGTCGCTCGCGGTCATCCGTGACACGGCGCCGCCGCAAAAGGCGGCGAGCCTGATGGGCTACGTCGCCACGGCCTGGGCGTTCGCACCCATGCTGGGGCCGCTGCTCGGCGGCACCCTCGACGAGCTGTTCGGCTGGCGCGCGAGCTTCTGGGCCTTCCTCGTCTGCGGGGCGGCCGTGCTCGCGCTCTGCTGGCTCGACCTGGGCGAAACCAACCGGGCGCCGACCGAGAGCTTCGCACGGCAACTGCGCAGCTACCCCGAGCTGTTCCGCTCGCGCCGCTTCTGGGGCTATGCCGCCTGCATGGCCTTTTCGACCGGCTCGTTCTACGCCTTCCTGGGCGGCGCGCCGCTGGTCGCCACCGCCGTCTTCGGCCTGTCGCCGGCCGCGCTCGGCCTCGCCATGGGCGCGACCACCGCCGGTTTCGCCGTCGGCAACTTCCTCTCCGGGCGCTACGCCGCGCGTTATCCCCTGACCACCATGATGATCGCCGGGCGCATCGTCGCCAGCGCCGCCCTGCTCGCCGGGCTGGCGCTGCTGCTGGCCGGGGTCGTCGAGGTGGCGACCCTGTTCGGGCCCTGCGTTCTGGTCGGCCTGGGCAACGGCCTGACCATGCCGAGCAGCAACGCCGGTGCCCTCTCGGTGCGCCCGGCCCTGGCGGGCAGCGCGGCCGGCCTGTCGGGCGCCCTGACGGTCGGTGGCGGCGCGGTCATGTCCGGGCTCACCGGTGCGGTCCTGACCGAGGCCAGCGCCGCGCCGGGGCTGCTCTCCATGATGCTGCTGTCCGCCCTGCTCGGCCTGGCCGGCGCACTCTACGTCCTCTGGTTCGACCGAAAGAAAGGACCGATCCGGGCCTGACGGGCGGAAGGCCTGGGCGGCGGTCAGCGGGTGGAATTGTTAACGCTTTACGGCGCAAAAAACCTGGGCGAGGCCGGCCGTTGTGCCGTCGAGACCCTGCATCGGGCACCGATTTGCGACCCGTGGGGACGAACAGTAGCCTCAACGCCTGTCCGTGCCCCACCACCAAGGGATGTCCCTTTCCATGCTGCTCGAAAAGCTGAACGACGAGGTGCTCAACGCCTTCGAAGGCATCTGCTACACAGTCGATCGCGAGGGCCGGATCCTGAACGTGGGCGGGGACAACTGGGACCGCTTCGCCGAAGCGACCGGGAAGACGGCGCCTGACGCCGCCGGCATCAAGCAGCGCAATCTCTTCGACTGCATCGCCGGCGAGGCGGTGCGCGCCCAGGTCCGCGAGGTGATGGACGAATTGGCCGCCGGCAAGGCCGATCGCTGGATCATGCCGCTGCGCTGCGACGGGCCCGAAACGAAGCGCACGATCCGTCTGTCGATCCGGCCGGTCGGCGAGCGCGGGTCGGTCGACGGCTTTCTCTATCAATCGGTCACGCTGGACGAGAGCGAGCGGCCGCCGCTCGACATCTTCGACTTCGAGGCGATCCGCAAGCGCCTGGAAGAAGACCGCGCCCTGCCGCTGGTGACCTTGTGCAGCTACTGTCAGCGGGTGAAGGACGAGGTGCACACCCGCGGCCAATGGATCAGCGCCGAGCGCTACTATGCCAGGGGCGGCAGCTCCGAGGTCCGGCTGAGCCATGGCATCTGCCCGCCCTGCTACGGCAACATCAGGTCGTCGTTGGACAACGACTGACGCCCTCGGCGCCCGCGCGGCCGCGGCACCTACAGACCCAGAAAGTCGAGCATCAGCTTGACCTGCGCATCGAGCATATGGCGGCCGTGGTGGATCGGGCAGCCAATTCGCGCCGCCTCCTCGAGCAGGCGGGTCGTCTCCGGCTTCATGACGATCTCGGCAACCGTTGTCTCCGGCGTCAGACTTGCGACGTCAATGGGCAGCGGGTCGTCCGGATCGAGGCCGAGCGACGTCGCGTTGATCACCAGATCGTGGCCGGCCGGCTCGGCCGGGCCGGCGGCGACCGGCACGTCCGGGTAGGCCCGGCCGACGGCCGCGGCCAGCTCCTCCGCC
>CAZDBC010000472.1:0-3143 GCA_964503295.1 uncultured Kiloniellaceae bacterium
GCGCCGCCGGTAGCCAACTGTCAGGTCATAACCGTCTCAGGACAGCATCCTTGCGGAGCGCGGCTTGCCTTTCACCGCTCTTGCCAGCGATCCGGCACTTGGCTATACAGCCGCCTCGCAGCGCGGCGCGCGCCCGCCGGTCCCGGCCGGCACCGGCGCCGGCGCCCCGTCGCCCCGAGAGGATCGCGCCATGAAGAAAGACATCCACCCCGATTATCACGAGATCAAGGTCTTGATGACCGACGGGACGGAGTTCACCACCCGCTCGACCTGGGGCAAGCCGGGCGACAGCCTGCGCCTCGACATCGACCCCAAGACCCATCCGGCCTGGACCGGTGAGCACCGCCTGGTCGACACCGGCGGGCAGGTCGCCAAGTTCAAGAAGCGCTTCGGCAATTTCGGCCTGAAGTCATAGCGGCCCCGCGCGGGCGCCCGCGGCGGCGCGCTCAGGCTTCGTCCGGAGAGGGCCGGCCGGGCTGGTTGGCCGGCTCCGGCACGCCGGCCTGCCCGCCGGGCGCCGTCTCGTCGAGCATGGCGTCGAGTCGGGCCACCCGCTCATAGAGCAGGCGGCTGCGGTCGAGTAGGTCGAGCAGGGCCGGCTGCAGCTTGTCGTTGATGCGCGGGTCGCTCTCGGCGCAGACCTCCTGGCCCGAGAGGCGTAGCTCCGGCGCGGTCGCGTCCTCCGGGGTCATCTCGCCGGCGTGGACCGCCTTCTGGACCAGCAGCCAGGCCATGACCTGGGTCAGGCGCGCGGTCATGCGCATGGATTCGCAGGAGGCGAGCAGGCGCCCCTGGGCGTCCATGTCGCGCCGGTCGAGCCCGTCCTGGTAGGCCAAGTACTCGCGCGCCTCGCGGGTCAGCGCCAGGGCCTCCTGGAAGGTCGCATCGAAAAAGGCTGGGCGTTCGACCGTATCTGCCACGGCGGTGTCCGCTGCTCTGCTGCAGAGGCCCTGCCATCCCGGCAGGCCCGGATCGGGTTGCGGGCGGCCCTCACGGCACGGCGGCGCCGACGCCTCGGGCCTCCCGGACCGCGCCTCTCTCTATATCAAGTCTATGACCGCCGATCCGGCGCCGCAAGACGCGAGCCGCCTGCCCCCCTTGACCCCGCCGACGCGCTTCCCATATGCATTTGCGCGCCGGCGGACGCCGCGAACGGGTCCGCCAAGGGCGCAAACGCTGGGGGTTCGACCCTTGGGTGAACCCCCGCGATCCATGTTGCTCACGAAGGAGGATATGGTTATGCGTGCAATGGATCTCTCTCCGCTTTATCGGGCCACCGTGGGTTTCGACCGGCTGTTCAACGCACTTGACGCGGCGCAGCGGGTCGATGAGTCGGCCTACTCCTATCCGCCCTACAACATCGAGAAGTTCGACGAGGACACCTACCGCATCTCGATGGCCGTGGCCGGCTTCACCGAGGATGAGCTGGACGTCACCGTCAAGGAGAACAGCCTGACCGTCTCCGGGAAGAAGGAGAAGGTCGAGGGCGACGACAAGCGCTACCTGCACCGCGGCGTGGCCTTCCGCTCCTTCGAGCGGCGCTTCGATCTCGCCGACCACATCAAGGTGACCGGCGCCTCGCTCGAGAACGGGCTGCTGCACATCGAGCTGGTCCGCGAGGTGCCCGAGGCGGCCAAGCCGCGCAGCATCGAGATCAACAGCGGCAAGCCGTCCAAGGCGAAGGTGATCGACAGCAAGGCGGCCTAAAGCGCCGCCGTCGCGCCGGGTCGGGGACCGCCCGGCCGGCGATCACCGCGACACTCTCGACGGCCGGTCGGGGCGAGCCCGGCCGGCCGTTCATCTTTCGGGCGTTCGTCTTTCTTTCGTTTTTCTTATGTGCCGCCTGGCTGAAGCGTCTCGAGCCGGTAGCGGGTCGCGAGCAGGCTGGGGCGGACCGCCATCTCCGCCCACCAGGCAGCAATCGCCGGCTGCTCGCCGAGCAGCCGGGCGCCTTCGGGTGTCAGGCGGAAGTAGGCGATCATCGGCGCGGCGTGAAGATCCGCCAGGCTGAGCGCGGCGCCGGCCAGAAAAGGCGCGCCGCCCTTCAGGCGGGCGAGTTCGGCGAGTACTGTCGCGGCGCGCGGCAGTGCGGCGGCGATCCGGCTTTCGTCGCTCACGCCACCCTCCTGCGGCCGCCCCAGGCGCTCGACGAAGATGTCCCATACCAGCGTGCGGTAGCCATAGCTGTCGAGGATGCCGACGATCTGATTCATGCGCGCGCGGCTCCGCGGCTCATCGGGCGTCAAGGATGGGCCGGCGAATTCGTCGTCGATGTAGCGCACGATCGCGGCGGTTTCGTAGAGCTCGAAATCGTCGTGGCGAAAGGCCGGAATGCGCCCGAAGGGATGACGGCGCAGGTGCTCTGCAGGTGGGCCTTCCTCGGCGAAGACGTCGACCTCCTCCAGGCTGTGCTCGACTCCCTTCTCGAGCAGCGCCAAGCGGACGATTCGGACATAGACGCTGTAGGCCGCGCCGTAGACGACGACCTCCGTCATCCGTCCCGCAGCCGCTCCAGCGCGGCGCGGATGCCCTCAGGGATCGGGACCGCGACCGGCGCGTCGGCGGCCAGACTCGCCCGCTCGACGAAAACGTGGACGAAGTGGCCCTCGGCCGCGGCCGTCTCGCGCCCCGCCTTGAACAGGCCGATCTCGTAGCGCACCGCGCGCCCGCCCAGGTGGCCGACGCGCAGGCCCGCCTCGACGCTCTCCGGGAAGGCGAAGGCGGCGTGGAAGCGGCAGGCGGATTCGGCGCAGACGCCGACCACCGGTCCGTCGCGGATGTCGAGCCCGCCGGCGCGGATCAGGTAGGCGTTGATCACCGTGTCGAAGTAGGAATAGTAGACCACATTGTTGACGTGGCCGTAGATGTCGTTGTCCATCCAGCGCGTCGGGATGGTCAGGAACGTGCGGTAGTCGGCGCGCCGGCCGGGTGCGGGCTTGGTTTCGCTCATGCCGTCGCGGTCTCCAGGAAGGACTTGAGCGCCGCCAGGGTTTCGTCCGGCGCCTCCAGCATCATCATGTGGCCGGCGCCTTCGATGACGGCCGTGCATGCGCCCGGGATGGCCGCCGCGAGGCCCTGCCCTGCGCGCGGCGGTGTCATGCGGTCGGCCGCGCCGATCACCACCAGCGCCGGGCAGGCGATCC
>CAZDBC010000473.1:0-3142 GCA_964503295.1 uncultured Kiloniellaceae bacterium
TGGCTCGATCGGTTACGAGATCTTCGACCGATCCGATGGAATGGGCGCCACCAACTTCGTCCAGAACATAAACCACCTTCGCGCCCTGGAAGGCGAGCTCTCCCGAACGATCGGCTCGATCGTTCACGTCAAGACCGCACGGGTTCACCTGGTTCTGCCGCGTCGCGAGCTGTTCAGCCGGGACAGGCAGGAACCCAGTGCCTCGATCGCACTGGTGATGAACGGCAGCAACCGGCTGTCGCGGGCACAGGTGCTCGCCATTCAGCACCTGGTCGCGGCTGCCGTTCCCGACCTCGAGCCAACCATGATCTCGATAGTCGACAACCAAGGCACCCTCCTCGCGCGCGGCGGCGACCCAGACTCCCTGCCAATGCTCGCCTCGACAGCCGAGGAACTGCGGATCTCGCATCAGACCCGGCTCGTTCGCATGATCGAGGATCTGCTCGCGCCCACACTGGGGCCCGGCAACGTCCGCGCCCAGGTAACGGCGGAGATGGACTTCGACCGCATTACCGAGAACGCCGAGATCTACGATCCTGACAGCCAGGTCGTTCGCTCGACCCAGATCGTCGAGGAGGAGTCGGATTCGGTGGAGGGCCAGCCGCCTGCGGTCACGGTCGGCAACAACCTGCCGGAGGCCGATCTGCCGCCCCTGGAGGGCGAGGCTGGCACTCAGGCTCGCTCCTCACGGAGCGAGGAGACCGTCAACTACGAGATCTCGAAGACGGTCAAGACCCATGTCCGGGAAACCGGCGTCGTCAAGCGCCTGTCGGTGGCGGTCATGGTCAACGGGACCTACGAAAAGGGTGCGGAGGGCCAAACGGTCTATCAGCCGCGCAGCGCCGAGGAGATGGCCCAGATCGAGGCCCTGGTCGCATCGGCGGTCGGCCTGGACCCGGCGCGTGGCGACTCCATCGAGATCGTCAACATGCAGTTCGACGACCCCCTCGCCGCAGCCCCCGAGCCGCAGTTGATCCTCGGCATGAGCCGCGACGACCTTCTGCGCATCGCCGAGATCCTGGTCCTCGGGCTCATCGGCGTCCTGGTACTTCTGTTCGTTGTACGTCCGTTGGTGCTGCAGTTCCTGGACAACGCCGCCCCCGCCCCCGCGGGCGCCGTCCTGGCGGACGGAACAATGGCGGCGCCGGCGCTTGGCATGCCCGACACCGGCGATCTCAGTCCGGCCCTCGAGTCCGCTGGCGAGCCGGCCCTGCGACAGCTTACAGGGTCCGGTGGGCCCGGTGACCAAAACGTCGCCGACGAAATCGAACAGATGATCGACATTAATCAGGTGGAAGGACGGGTGCGGGCGTCGTCTCTCCGCAAGATCGGCGAAATCATCCAGAAGCATCCTGAGGAAGCCGTCCAAATCGTCCGCCACTGGCTCTACCAGGCGAACTGACCCAAAGCAGACACATGGTTGCACGCGACGACTACCAAACGCTCAGCGGACCGGATAAGGCCGCCCTGTTGATGATGGCCATTGGTGAAGAGAACGCCTCCCTTCTCGTCTCGCAGATGGACGACGAGGAGATCCGGGAGCTCTCTTCCGCCATGGCGTCTCTCGGCCAGGTCACGTCCGACACGGTGGAACGTTTGCTTATCGAGTTCGCCGATCAGATCTCGACTACCGGCACCGTCGTCGGCAACTACGAAAGCACCGAGCGCCTCCTGATGAAGGTGCTCGACAGGGAACGTGTCGACAGCATCATGGAAGAGCTGCGCGGCCCGGCCGGCCGGACCATGTGGGACAAGCTGGCCAACGTCAACGAGGCCGTGCTCGCCAACTACCTCAAGAACGAGTACCCGCAGACAGTTGCGGTCGTGCTGTCCAAGATCAAGTCGGAGCACGCCGCCCGCGTCCTTGGGGCCCTGCCCGAGCCCTTCGCCATGGAAGTCATCATGCGCATGCTTCGCATGGAGGCCGTCCAGAAGGAGGTTCTCGACGACGTAGAGCGAACGCTTCGCAACGAGTTCATGTCGAATCTCGCCAAAACCAGCCGGCGCGACTCCCATGAGCTCATGGCCGACATCTTCAACTTCCTGGACCGCACTTTGGAGACGCGCTTCCTCACGGCCCTGGAGGAGCGCAACCGCGATTCGGCCGAGAAGATCAAGGCGCTGATGTTCACCTTCGAAGACCTCAGCAAGCTGGACCCCTCTGCCGTCCAGACCCTGCTCGGCGCTGCGGAGAAGGCCAAGCTCGCGCTCGCTCTGAAGGGCGGATCGGAAGGTGTCCGAAATCTCTTCTTCTCCAACATGTCGGAACGCGCCGCCAAGCTGATGAAGGAAGATATGGCCGTCATGGGGCCGGTGCGGCTGCGCGATGTCGACGAGGCGCAGATGTACATGGTCACCCTCGCCAAGGACCTGGCGGCCAAGGGAGAGATCATCATCGCCGAAGGCAAGGGAGAAGACGAGCTGGTCTACTAGACCGGAGCGCGAGCATCGCCATGAATCAGCCAAACAAATTTCTCTTCGATACGGATTTCGACGAATCACCGCCGGGGCCGGAGCCGGTCCCGATGGCACCCGAACCGTCGGACGTGGCAGACAATCCCGGGAAGCCCGAATCCCAATCCGAACCGGCGCCGTCACCCCAGATCACCGAAGCCGACCTCGCCGCGGCCCGCAAAGAGGGCTACGAGGAGGGGCGGATGGCCGGCCACGCGGAGGCGGCAGACGAGCGCGAGCAGGCCATCGCCGATGCGCTCGGCCGGCTGCCGAGTGCACTGGAAGGCCTTGATGAGACCCATACATCCCTGCTCGACCGTCTGCGCGACGAGTGCCTTCAGGTCGCAGTCTCCCTTGTTCGGAAGTTTCTTCCCGCGCTGACCCAGCGGCACGGCCTGGCCGAGATCGAAGCCGTCATAGCGGACTGCCTCAAGCGGATCCCGCGCGAGCCGCGCGTGGTCGTGCGACTCCCCGATGCCCACTTCGATCCAATCAAGGAAAAGATCGACTCACTTGCTAATGCCGCGGCATTCGACGGCAAGGTCGTTCTGATCGCCGACGACCAGCTGGAGCCTGGCGACGTTCGAGTCGAATGGGCGGACGGCGGCAGCGAGCGTGATACCACGCGCTTCTGGCGCGATGTAGATGCCGCTCTCGGCCGAATGGCGTCTCAGCCGGCACGAACCCA